>NZ_JBFAJO010000019.1:8516-131661 GCF_040655255.1 Kitasatospora sp. NPDC050463 | reverse complement strand
CCGAGGCGAGCACCAGGTCGGCGCCGTTGCCGTCCACCTGATTGCCCTCGACCCGGTTGCCGCTCGCCGGGTGCCCCGGCGGGTCTCCGACTTCCCACTCCCAGCGCCCCGGACCTGCTTCGAACGTGGTCGGCTGGTCGAGCGAAATGATGTGATGGCCCGCATGACCGGCTCTCACAACGACGACGAACCCCCCGAGCACCGGCGCTATGCCCGATACCTGCGGGCCTTGGACAGCGTCGCGGAGGCGGAGGAGGCCGAGCTGCTGGCCACCGTCCTTCGCGACGACCACGCAGCCATGGCCGAGAGCGCCGTGAACCATCACCTCGAACGCCGGGCGGCCCAACAGCTGACCAGCCCCCAGTTCACCGGCTGGGCCACCATGATGGCCACGGTCATCGGCGATCGCGCCTTCCTCGTCCGCCGCCTGCGCGAGTGGACTCTGCTCCGGTCTATCGCGCTGGACGAACCCTGGACCGAGGAGGAACTGCTGACCGCGTCCGACTGGTTCCAGCGCACGGCCGCCGCCGCCCAGCTCGTCACTTCCCCCGCCGCCCTCGGCCTGCTGGCCGAGCACGGACGCACCCGCCGTGTCCGCAACGCGGCGAGCCGCCGAACCTAGCGACCACATCAACGCCCCAGGCTGATCCGTTCCGCAGGGCTTGACGATTCATCACTGGTTCGAGGCGGACTGGAAGCTGTGGGAGGCGGACTACGCCAAGTGCGGTCCGCGCAGCCCCAGCCCCAACTGTCACTGACCCTGTTGCGCTGGACGGGGGCCCGGTGGCGGGGCCCCTCGCGGTGACGGGGCCCGCTTCGACACGGCACCACCGCCTCGTCGCCCCGGAGAGCACAAGATCTTCATGAGCCTTCTAGGCCATGTCTCTCCGATTCATCTGACTTGCTGTCCCTGCGCGACTCGACAGAATTTTCGTGCCCGTCAGATCGCTGCAACCAGACGTGGTGTGGGTGGTAACCCTGTCCCACTGGGCGAGCTCCGGCAGAATCTGGATGCCGCATCGGCTGCCCGACTGGTAGCGTCGGGATCTTCACCGGTCCGCCGGATGGAGTACCCGGGCAGGATCCCCATGACCGACCCACACCGTCGACTCAGGAACGCACTCGACGCACTGGACGTCGCCTTCGCGCCCCTCGCATCGGATGCAATCACCTTTGGCGGCTGCACCCACTGCTACGCCGACAGCGACCTCGCGGCCCTCGAAGGGCCCGTCGACCAGGTGCCGGACGACCTGATCTCCTCCGTCGCGGCCAAGTCGGTCGGCCACTGGGATGACTTCCCCGCGCTGTATCGCCGGATGACGCCCCGGATCGTACGGCTCCTGGTAACCGATCAGCTCCACGTCAATCACGGGCTGATCGCCTCCCGGCTGGTCACCGCAGGTTGGCACGACTGGCCCGTCCCTCAGCGGGACGCACTGGAGCGGGTCTGGCACGCCTGGTGGCGCTCGACTCTGCACGAACACCCCGGCTCCGCGTACATCACGGGGGTGTTGGAGACCATCGCCGTCAGCACCGGCACCCTGGCACCATGGCTGACGATCTGGGCCGGCACCCGGACGGAGGCGGCAGACCGGCATCTGGACGACGCCCTCGACGACTGGCTCTTCGAGACGCAACTCACCAACCTGCGGCTGGGCTTCTATGACGAGCTGGATGCCACTGCCGAACTGGTGCCCTGGCTGCTCTCCCTGGGCGCTGCCCGGATCGGGGCCACCCGGTTCTTCGAGGTGGAACGGATTTCACTCGGCCAGGCCATGCCCCACCATTCATGAGCGGAGCCATATGACGATGGCTGCGAGGGCGACGGCGCCGAGGAAGACGTGGCCGCGCTTGTCATAGCACGTCGCCACGGCTCGGAAGCCCTTGAGCTTGTTGATCGCTCCGAACCGCTCCGGCAGGTCGCGCCACTGCACGCCCGTCCGAACTCGGTGCAGGACACCGTTGATCACCTGCTGATGGTCCCGCCACCTGCCGCAACGTCCATTGCTCACGGGCAGGAGGGGCTCCAGCCTGGCCCATTCCGCGTCCGTCAGATCACCGCGACCAGTCACACCAAGCTAACGATCCGGTGATCGGAGAGACATGGCCTCATGTCCAGCGCCCCCCGAACCGCCCCGGAGTACTGGGACAAGTACCGGCCCCACCGCGGCGAGGAGCCCCAGAGCCGCCCGGCAGCGGACCGCTTCGACTGGACCGGTGTCCCCGGCCACGGACCGGGCGCGGAGATCCTGGGAAATCCGAGGACGGCCCTGGACCTCGGGCCGGCCGAGGGCGAGAACGCGGCCTTCCTCGCGCTGGCCGGGGTCGAGGTCGTCGCAGTGGACTTCTCGCCGTTCCAGATCGAGCGCGCTCGCGGGTTCTGGAGCGATCTGCCGGCGCTGGAGTTCGTCCACGCCGAGGCCTGCGCGTTCCTTGACCAGGACAGGCGATCGTTCGACGCGATCTACTCCACCTGGGGCGCGGTCTGGTTCACCGATCCCGAGGAGCTGTTCCCCCGGGTCGCCGGGCGACTCACCCCGGGCGGGACCTTCGCGTTCTCCCACCGGGAGCCGGCCGCCGGAACGTACGGCGCACAGATCATGGGCGGAAAGTGGCTGGAGGGCCGTGAGACGGAGCTGACAGTCCTGCGCTGGCAGCACACCGCCGAGCAGTGGACGGACCTGCTCAAGCGCCATGGCTTCACGGGAATCGAGGCGCAGGTCCTCCCGGCGCCGGAACCCGGCGCTTTGGGCACCCTGCTGGTGAAGGCCGAGGTCCCGATCGCAGGCCGTTGAGCACGAGGGGAACATGAAGGCCGTGCCGCCCTGGCCCGAAATGGCGGATCACCGTTACGTTCAACGGCCCCCAGTGCGATGACGACGACTCCCGAACATGTTGCGGCAAGCCGGTGATGGCGGCCCTCGCTCGGCTGAGCGAGGGCCGCTGGGCTATGCCGTGGGGGCGGTGAAGTGGTCGAACTCGCCGGCCTTGACGCCCTGGAGGAACTTGGCGAACTTCGTCGGCGTGGTGCGGACGATGATGCCACCGTCGTCGGACTCACGGAGTTCGACCAGCCCGTCAACAGAGCGGACTTCAACGCAGTTGTCACCGGAGCTACTGAAGGACGACTTCTGCCAGTTGGTGTTGAACATCGTGGCTCCCAGGTAGTGAGATGTCGTATGTAAGTCAGGTCATGCGGTGAAGTGGTCGAACTCGCCGGCCTTGACGCCCTGGAGGAACTTGGCGAACTTCGTGGGGATCGTGCGGACGATGATGCCACCGTCGTCGAACTCACGGAGTTCGACCAGCCCGTCAACAGAGCGGACTTCAACGCAGTTGTCACCGGAGCCACTGAAGGACGACCTCTTCCAGCCGCTCGGAATCATCTCAGTCTTTCAGGTTTCGAACTGTATCTTGGATAATATTTCGCGACTCTTCCTCGGTGAGCGCCACCTTTCCAATACGGTCGAAGATGGCGCGATATGACTCAAGCTCACTCGGGGCGTCAAAGAAGATGGGGCCTCGCGAGGACTCCATTTCGACCGTATCAAGCTCGGGAACCTCACCGAAGCTGTAGATGATGCTCTCGATCGGGCCTGGGTGAGTGTGCACGTTGAAGGGAATCACGCGGATGCTTATGTTGTCCCGGAGCGAGTCATCGATCACGCACCGGAGCTGATCGCGCAGCACATCGGTGCCACCAAATCGCGTGAGGAGGCTGGACTCATGCACATACGCCTCCAGCTTCTTCTGGGGGCTTCGGAGAAGGATGTTTCTGCGCTGCGTACGAAAGGCCGCATATAGATCGACCTCGTGGATCGTGAGGCTGGGGACCCTCCGGCTGAACATCCCTCTTGCGTAGTCGCCGGTCTGCAGAAGCCCCGGAAGAAATACTGACGTCCACACCTTGATCGTTCCGGCAGCGAAGTCTTCATGTTCGGCGGATTCGAGGAAGGCGCTGGGGAGTAGGACGCGATACTCCTCCCACCATCCTTTCGTTCGATCTTGCGTCATGTTGCCAAGCGCGTCGAGCAGCGGGTCGTTGAGGCACTTGCAGGCGTTGGCGATCGCGCGCAGTCGCTGACGACTGACCCCGATCCTGCCGGACTCCATCTGGCTGATCTGGCTCACGTCGATGCCGAGGGTCCTGGCAAGCTGCGGGCCGCTGAGCGCCGCAGCCTCGCGAATCTTCCGAAGCTCAGCGCCGAGCCGGCGTTGCCTCAGGGACGGGTTGCGGCGTGGCGGCATTCGTTCGTTCCTTACGTGAAGTAGGCCAAGTCTGCCTCCTACCAGGCGTTTCGGTCCACCAATGGCCCCTGCTGCACCACCTGCGGGTGACATTCAGGGGAATGAGTTCCTCATATGGAACTCTTGCTGTAGCGTCGGTCTCCGTCGTCATCCGACTGATCGTCAGTAACGCCTGTTTCCAGGGCAGTAGGCGCCTGCTGCCCGCGCACCGCAGAGCAGCCATGCGTGGCATCCCGGTCTCGTTCTGGCTTGGCTCACGGCGACGTATCCGCCGGTGAAACCCCACTGCATCCTCTTCTCGGAGGTCTCTCATGTGTGCCTTCACCCTGCCCGAAACCCCCTCCCCGCTGCCGCCGGACTGGTCCGCCGCCCGCGAGGAGCTGCGTGACGCCCTCGCCGTCGCGGCCTGGCCGGACGACCTGATCGCCGATGCCGAACTCGCCCTGTGCGAGCTGTACATCAACGCCTGGCGCCACGGCGCCACCCCCGCGCCGACCGTCGTGGTCGTCCTCCACTCCGGCCGGACCCTGCGGGTCTCGGTCGCGGACGACAGCCCCACCCTGCCCGAGCCGCGTCAGAGTGCCGACCCCTACGAACTGTCCGGCCGGGGCCTGCACCTGGTCCGCTCGCTCACCCACCGCTTCGGCACCGAACCCCGCAAGCGCGGCGGCAAGTGCGTCTGGTTCGAGCTGGACGCCGCCGCGTGACCATGAACCGCGAACCGATCGCCCCCGACGACCCCCGCATGCGCGACTACACCCACACCCAGATCACCACCCTCCTCCGCGAACTCCACACCCGAGGCGCCAGGTTCGGCATCCAGTGGGGCTCCGCCACCACCCACCACAGCACCGTCGACGGCCGCATCCTCGTCGACTTCGGCACCGCCCCCCTCGCCACCCTCCTCAACCTCCTCCACCTGCTCCGCGACACCGAGAGGAACGAGCCGTGGGAGTCCTGATCCCCCTGATCACCGAAGCGATCCACACCGAACGCACCACCGTCGCCTACCTCAGCGTCGAGCACGCCCCCGACGCCACCGTCCAGCTCCGCCTCGCCGTCGACCTCGACCTCCACACCGGCCCCGGCGAACAGCTCGCCCTCCCCCTCACCCACGACCAGGCCCACGAACTCCTCCACGGCCTCGCCGCCCACCTCGGCCACCGCGTCCTGGGAATCCGCCGATGAGAACCGGCACCGCCAACTTCCTCGTCGGCGCCGCCCTCCTCACCCTCCTCGCGCTCGCCCTGACCACCGTCGCCCTCGGCGTCATCACCGCCCTCAAGGTCAACGACGACCACCACACCCAGGCGCCCGCGCCGATCACCCGCCACGGCCGCTGGGAACTGCGCCAACTCCCCGACGGCACCACCGAATACGCCTGGATCGCCCGCCAGGCCGGCCACTACGGCCCCGAGATCCAACCCCACCACCACCGCAACACCAACCCCGGCCGCCACCGCATACCCACCTGACGCGGAAACGCGAAGGCCCCTACCCACCAGGGCAGGGGCCTCGCCGCCACCCCGGAAATTCCCGGTGCGGTACAGCGAGCCGGGCCTATCCTGCCTGCCGTGACCGACTGGAGCAGGATCGAAGCCGCCGACTGTGCCGTACCCACCGACCGCCCCCTGGAGGAGCTGGTCCGGGAACTCTCGGCGGCCCTCGCGGACCCCGATCCGGACGTCCGAGACGGCGCGCCCTACGCCGTCCTCGCGACCTGGATCGAGCGTGGGGTGATCGACGAGCCCCGGCGGCTGGCGCTGGGGGACGAGATGGCCGCCCGCTTCCAGGAGCCGGAGATCCAGGCCCGCACCTTCGCCCCCCTCGTACTCGACATGCTGGTGAAGAAGGGGGATCTCAAGGCGAGTTGGGTGGACGCGTTCGAGCGGTGGTACCCGGCGGAGCAGGACCTTCGCGGCCATGACGAGAAGCTCGGCTGGCTGCACGCCGTCGCGCACGGCGCGGATCTGCTGGACCGGTTCGGCCACCACCCCGAGGTGGATCCGGTGCGGATGCTGCACCTCGCCGCCGCGCGGCTGACGGCCCCCACCGACCACGTGCTCGACCAGCTGGAGGACGACCGGCTGGCGCGGGCCATCGCCCGGGTACTCACCCGAACCGACCTGAGCAAGTCCGACGCGACCGGCTGGCTGGACCCGGTCGCCGACTGCTTCGGAGCCGACCGCATCAGCACCCCCGTGCCCGCCCACCTCAGCAACTGCCTGCGCACGCTGCGTCTGCTCTACGTCCTCGCGGACCGGGGCGTGCGGCCGCCGGGCACCGATCTGGCGCCGGAAGCCCTCCACCACGGTGCGGCCGTCAAGGAACGCCTCGCCGCCGTCCTCGACCGGATCGTCAAGCGGTAGGCGCCGAGCTCGGGAGGCCCAGGTCTGCGGCCGGTGCCATCGCGGCGCTCGCCGCCAGTAGCCGCAGCCCCGCCTCCGAGGACGAACCGGGTGCCGCGCTGAACAGCAGCATCCGGTGGCCGGACGCCTCCGGCAGCGGCAGCGCCTCGAAGTCCAGCCTCAGTTCGCCGACCACCGGATGGTGGAACTCCTTGGCGCCGAACAGGCAGTCGTGCACCGGGTGGCGCGACCAGAGTTCCGCGAACTCCGGGCTCTTCATCGACAACTCGCCGATGATCTCTGCCAGTTGCCGGTCCTCCTGGTGGCGCCCGGCGGCCAGCCGCAGGAACGCCACCTGGGCCCGCGCCTCGCTCTCCCAGCGCGGGTACAGCTCGCGGGTGCGCGGATCGAGGAAGAGCAGCCGGGAGAGGTTGGGGCGGTCCGCCGGCCGGTCGGGCGCGGCCAGGTCGACGTGTCCGGCCAGCAGGGCGTGACCGAGCGGGTTCCAGGCCAGCACCTCGTTGCGTCGCCCGACCGCCACCGCCGGGACGTCCGCCATCGCCCCGATCAGCTGCCGCACCGCCGGCCGGGCCCGCTCGAAGCGCTCGGCCGCCCGCCCCTTCCCCGAACGGCCCGGGCGGTCCGGGCGGGCCAGGTTGCGCAGGTGGGCGTGCTCGTCGCCGTCCAACCGCAGCGCCCGAGCGATGGCGTCCAACACCTCGTCGGAGACGTTGCGGCTCTGCCCCTGCTCCAGCCGCGTGTAGTAGGTGATGCTGACGCCCGCCAGCTGCGCCAGTTCCTCGCGGCGCAGGCCGGGCACCCGGCGCCGGGTGCCGTACGCGGTCAGGCCGACGTCCTCGGGTTGCAGCCGGGCGCGCCGGGTGCGCAGGAACTCGCCCAGCTCGGTCGGCTTCTCCGGTGTCGGCGACTCGGGTGCGGTGGCTGCGGTCATGCCCTCCAGTCAACACCGCCGGGCGCCGCCGAGCCTGTCCCTGTCAGTGCCACCCTCCGCGGGGGTCTGGGTACGCCGGGCGCGGCCGCACAGGCTGCTGCCGTACCCGGAACCCCACGTCGAGTCGAAAGGCAGCGGACCGATGACCGCCACCCTGTCCGACGCACCACCCGTCCCCCAGACCACCACCGGCATGACCGGCATGACCGGCATGACCGGCCGACAGCGGCTCGTCCTGGTCGTCCTGCTGGCCGCCCAGTTCATGCTGGCCGTGGACTTCTCGATCCTGAACGTCGCCCTGCCGGTGATCGGCCAGGGCCTCGGCTTCGGGCTCGGCAGCCTGCAGTGGATCGCCACCGCCTTCGCCCTGCCCGCGGCCGGCTTCACCCTGCTGTTCGGGCGGGTCGCCGACCTCTTCGGGCGGCGCCGGGTGTTCCTGATCGGCCTGGCCGTGCTCGCCGCCTCCTCGCTGGTCGGCGGGCTGGCCACCTCCCCGGAGCTGCTGCTGGCCGCCCGGGTCGCCCAGGGCCTGGCCACCGCCGCCGTCACCCCGGCCGGGCTGGCGCTGCTCACCACGGCCTTCCCCGAGGGCCCGCTGCGCGACCGGGCGCTGGGCCTGAACGGCGCGCTGATGTCGGCCGGCTTCACCTCGGGTGCGGTGCTCGGCGGGCTGCTCACCGACCTGCTGAGCTGGCGCTGGGCCTTCTTCGTCAACGTGCCGGTCGCGCTGGCCGTGCTGCTGGTCGCGCCCCGGCTGATCGCCGAGAGCCTCCCCCAGCCTTCGGCCGGGGGGACCCCCATGGCCGGGAAGGCGCGGATGGACCTGCCGGGGGCGGTCACCGTCACGGGCGGCCTGCTCGCCCTGGTCTACGGCCTGACGGCGGCCGGCGAGCACGGCTGGGGCAACCCGCTCGCGCTGGGGGCGCTGGGGCTGGGCGCGGCACTGCTGGTGACGTTCTGGTTCGTCGAGCGGGGCGCCGCCTCGCCGCTGGTGCCGGTCCGGGTGCTGCGGCGGCGCACGGTGGTCTGGGGGAACGCGGCCGGGCTGCTGGCCTTCGCCACCGAGACCTCGCTGGTCTTCCTGCTGACCCTCTACCTCCAGCGGGTGCTGGGCTTCTCCGCCCTGGCCACCGGTCTCGCCTTCGGGGTGCTCGGCGCGGGCACCGTCCTCGGCGGGGTGGTCGCGCCGCGGCTGATCGGCCGGCTCGGCAGCCGGGGCGCGCTGCTCGCGGGCTTCCTGGTGCAGGCCGCCGCGACCGCCTCGCTGATCCTGCTCGGCACCGACCGGGCCTGGCTGGGCCTGCTGCTGGCGGCGACCTTCGTCGGCGGGGTCGGCAACATGCTGGCGATCGTCGGCTTCATGGTGACGGCCACCTCCGGCCTGCCGGACGAGGAACAGGGGCTGGCCACCGGCGTGGCGACCATGACCCAGCAGGTCGGCATCACCCTGGGCACCCCGGTGATGAGCGCGGTCGCCACCGCGGCCGCGGCGGGCGGCACCGTACTCGCCGGGGTGGGCTGGGCGATCGCCGTCAACACCGCCCTGGTGCTGCTCGCCGCCCTGACCTCGGCACTCTTCCTGCGGCGCCGGTGAGACCGGCACGCGGATGATCCCCGCCGGACGGCAGCGGAGTGGGAAGTCGGCCGGGCCGACTTCCCACTCCGTCCTACCGGCACCGCCGGACAGCCCTACCGCGCCCCGCCCCGCCGCCGCACCCGCAGGCCGCGCACGCCGGGCCCGCCTCGGCCCAGCAGCACCGCCGCCGCCAGGCCCAGCACCAGCAGTACCGCCCAGGCCTGATGGGCCGCCTGCCAGTGCGGATGCCCGGGGGAGACGAACAGCGCGGCCGCGTCGGGCAGCAGGATCGCGGTGATCACCAGCAGCAGCAGGCCCGGCGCCGCCGTCATCGCGCCGTGCTCGCCCTCGGTGAAGCGCAGGCCCAGTGCGGACAGGGCCAGCGCCACCGCCGCCAGCCCCGCCGCCTCCAGGGCCAGACCGCCCCACGGGTAGAGCGCCCGTGCCTCGGCGGCGACCGCCAGTCGGGCGAGCGCCGCGACACCCGTCCAGGTCAGCGCCGCCACCACCAGCACGGGCAGCAGCCGGACGGTCCGCTGAAGCAGCCTCGGCACCGGGACGACCACCGTCGTCCGGGCCGCGGCGTCGTCCAGGGCGAAGCCGACGGCGAGCGCGGTGGTGACCGCGCCGAGCCTGGTCAGCAGGGCCGCGTCCGACAGCCCCAGGTCACTGTGGAGCAGGGCCGGCACACCGGCGACCGTCAGGGCGACGAGCGCGCCCGCCAGCAGCGGAAGCCGCGGCGCCAGCCGGACCGCGGGGCCCAGCAGGGCGACCGCCAGCCGGGCCGCACCCGCACCACGCCCCGGACCGGTCAGCATCCCGCCACCGCGGCGGAGTCGCCGTCCTCCGCCGGGGCCGGGATGCCGAGCAGCTCGGCGGCGCGGGCCACCGAGGTGCCCGGGGCGGTGAGCTCGGCCCAGTGCTCCGCCACCTTCGCCGCGGTCTGCTCCGCCGGCCGGCCGATCAGCTCGTACGCGGCCGTGGCACCCCGCGGTTCGAAGGAGAGCCCGGTGGCCGAACCGAGCAGCGGCAGGCTGATCCCGCCCCAGCTCCGCGCTCGCAGCGAGCGCATCGCGTCCCCGGTGCCGTCGGTGGCCTCGGCGGCCAGCCAGAGCACCAGGACCGAACGGGCCCCGCAGACCATCTCCAGCCGGGGCTGGTCCGGCACCCGGCCGGCGACCACCCGGTGGGCGAACTGCACGGCGAACCCGGCCACCGCGTCGCTGCGCCGGTCCCCGCCGGCCGCACCGTCGCTCCAGTCCGTACCGACCGTCACCGCCCCGGGCGTGCCCGCGGCGGCGTCGTCCGCGGCCCACGCCTTCAGCGGCGGTGCCACCCCGCTGCTGCTGGAGCCGCCCGCCGGGAAGATCCGCTGCCGGACGGCGAACGGGCCGTGGGCCGCGTCCTGCGGCACGTGGCGCAGCACCCCCTCGGCCACGTCCGCCCATTCCCCGGTCCACACCTCGAAACCGGGGAAGGCGCAGTAGCTGATCCCGCTCCGGGTCGTGCAGCTCTGCTGCGCGGCCGGCCGCTCGGTGAACGCCGTGCGCCGCTCGGCGACGTCCGGCGCCACCCCGCTCAGCTGGAGGAAGCCGGCCACCAGTGCGACGACCAGGGCCAGCGCCCCCGCCACCTTCCACCCGGTGCCGCGAGCCCCCGCCCGCACCACGGCCGCCACCGCGCACACCGCCGTCAGCGCGGCCAGCCAGAGCAGATGGGCACCCGCCGGGCGGTCGACCAGACTCGCCGGCAGCGGCGCCGCGTTCTCGTTCTCCACCGCGACCAGGCCGAACCAGCGCCAGTCGGCACTGCTGTTCACGGCTCCGGCGAAGGTCAGCATGCCGAGCCCGACCAGGGCCAGCGGCGCGATCGCCGGCGCGGTGGCGAGGACGGCCAGCAGCACGCCGACCGCCCCGGCCAGCAGGACGCAGCCCGGCCCCGCCAGCACGTCCAGGACCCGCACCTCCCCCGCCGCGCCCGGCCGGGCCGCCAGGTAACCGACCCGGGCCGCGGTGAGCAGGGCGGCGAGCAGGACCACCGGCACCGTCGCGAGCAGGTGCGCGCCGACCCGCCGGGCCCGGTCCACCACCAACACCTCGTAGACCGGCTCGGTGCCGTTGCGGTGCGCGCGCAGCGCTCCCTGGTTCGCGGCCAGCAGGACACCGGCGGCCAGCAGCAGCAACGGCAGGTGGACCGACCAGGAAGCGTCCTGCAGCACCGGAAAGCGGTTGCCGGCGTCCCCGGTGGCCAGGTCGTAGCCCCAGAACCCGGCATAGAGGGCGAGCGCGGCCAGCACCGCCGGATGCCGCAGCAGCCGAACCGCCTCGACCCGGGCCAGCGCCACCACGGTCGCCCGGCCGCGAGGGCCGGGGGCGTCCGGGACCCGGCTGCCGCTTCCGCTGCTCGGCCGGGGCACCGTCCCCGTTCCGGCCGTCATCGCAGCACCCCCTGGTCGGCGGTGAGCAGGCCGTCGAGCAGCAGCAGGTACCCGTCCTCCAGGGTCGGCGCCACCAGGGCGGCGCCGCCGGGCGGGTTGCCGATGTTGCGGAACGTGCCCTCCCCGGTACGCCAGCCGGCCAGCGCGGTGGCGTCCCGTTCGGTGCTGGACCAGACCCGGCCGGCGGCCACGGCCACCAGCTCGGACGGCAGCCCCTGGAACTTCACCACGCCCCGGTCGAGCACGATCACCCGCTGGCAGAGCGCGGACACGTCCTCCGTCTGATGGGTCGACAGCAGGACGGTGCGGCCCTCGCCCAGGCCGGCGATCAGCTCGCGGAACCGCAGTCGCTGCTCCGGGTCCAGGCCCACGGTCGGCTCGTCGAGGATCAGCAGGTCGGGGTCGCCGATGATGGCCGCCGCCAGCGCCACCCGCTGGCGCATCCCGCCGGAGAGCGCCTTGATCCGCTTGCCCCGGTGGTCGGCCAGCCCGACCGCCTCCAGGACGCGCAGCGCCTCGGCGCGCCGGGCCTTGCGGTCGGTCAGCTCCTTGAGGATCGCGACGTAGTCGATGAAGTCGAGCGCCGTGAAGTGCGGGTGGAAGCCCGGGTCCTGGGGGAGGTAGCCGAGCCGCCGCCGGATCGCGAGCTTCCCCTGAGGGCTGCGGGGGTCGTGCCCGAGGACGGTGAGTTCGCCGTGGTCCGGACTGGTGGCCGTGGCGAGTACCCGGAGCAGGGTGGTCTTGCCGGCTCCGTTCGGGCCCAGCAGCCCGGTGACACCGGTCTGGAGCCGGAACGCGGCCCGGTCGAGCGCCGGGCGCCCCCGGTAGCTCACGGAGACGTCGCGGACGTCCACCGGACTGTGGTGCTCGGACATGGGCTTCCCTTCGGATCGCGACCGCGGGCGCCGTGGCGGCGTTGCGGTGATGGCCTTGCGTGGTCGGGCCGGGCCGGGCCGGCGGGGTGGGAGCGGGCAGGGCGGGGGCGGGGCGGGCAGGTCAGGTGGTGAGGCGCCGGGTGTGCCACCGCGACGCCTGTTCGAAGCGGTGTCGCTGGACGGCGATGTACGCCGCGGCGGCCACCGCCAGCACCAACAGCGCCAGCTGCCCCGGAGAGGTCAGCAACAACGACCGGCCGCCGCCGTGCCGACCGGTGAACAGGGCCACCGCCAGCCAGCAGACGCCGGTCGCCCGGGCCGCCGTGGCGGCGTCGAGATGGGCGGACAGGGCGAGGGCCAGCAACGTGACCGCCAGGGCGGGCGCGAGCCAGCCGAACATCGCGAGCCCCTGCCGGGGCAGCGCCAGGATCACCAGACTGCTGAGCGTGCTGCTCGCGACCAGCACGGTCGCGCTGCGGTAGAGGATCAGGCGCAGGCTCTGCATCGGCATGACCAGCCCGAGCTCGTACATCGGGTCGAAGACCGGGCCGTACGAGAGCGCCACCCCCGCCAGCGGGATCAGCGGCGCCGCGGTGAGCAGGATCGGGCCCGAGGCGTCCGGTGCCAGCCGCGCCGCGACGACCGTGAAGAACAGGGTCACCACCGAGGCGATCAGCCACGAACGCCGCAGCGGCGGGGTCGCCATCGCCAGCCGCGCCATGTGCTCCGGCACCCCGAGGCGCAGCAGCGCGCGCTCGGCCGGACTGCGCCGGGGCGCGTCGATGATCTCGGCCAGCCGGGTCCAGGCCCGCTCGGTCCGGCCGTCCGCCGGGCGGCCGGCGAGCACGGCCCGGCAGCCGGCGCAGCGGTCGAGATGCCGCTCGACCCCCGCGACCTGCGGCACCGGCAGGGCGCCCCGGGCGTAGGCCTCGACCAGGGCACCCGCCGGATGCGCCTCCTCGTTCCCGATCACGGCCGGACTCATCTCCGCTCCCTCCGCTCCTCTTGCCGTCCCGTCCTCCGGCTCGGTCCCGTTCTCCGGTCCGGTCCCGTTCTCCGGTCCGGTTCCGATCGCCGGCTCGGTTCCGTTCTCCGGCGCCCTGTCCTCCGGTGCCCCGTCCTCACGCCAGTTCCTCCAGCAGTCGCCGCCGTGCCCGGCGGGCCCGGGTTTTGACCGTCCCTTCGGGGATGCGCAGCAGAGCCGACGCCTCCCTGGTCGTCAGGCCGTCCAGGACCGTCACCGCGAGCACCTCGCGGAGTTCGGCCGGCAGGCGGCCCAGGGCGTCGCCGACGTCGCCGTGGGCGAGGTCGGCCAGCACCAGTTCCTCGGCCGACGCCCAACGCTCGTCCCGGCCCCGGAAGCGTTCGAGCAGCGCATGGAGCCGCTGTCGCGACCCGTGGCTGCGCGCCGCGTCCACCAGCCGGCGGGCGCAGATGCGCCAGAGCCAGCCGGCCACGTCGGCGTCCTCCTGCGGCTGGTACCGGGCGGCGCCGCGCCAGACGCTGATGAACGCCTCCTGGACGATGTCGTCCACCTGTGCCGGGTCGGCGCAGCGGTAGCGCAGCCGGGCGGTCAGCCAGGGGGCGTAGTGGCGGTAGAGCAGCTCGAACGCCCCCCGGTCGCCCTCCGCCACCGCGCACAGCAGCGCCGCGTGCCCGCGGTCCGCCTGCTCCCTCTCGATCGCCACGCCTCCTGATCGCTGCGCCCCGCCCCCGCGGTTCACGTTCGGCCGGACTTTTTTCTGCCCCGGCCGCCGACCCGCCGAACCCGGCCCCGTCCGACCCCCTGAACGCGCCGATTGCGCCGGCTGCGCCGACAGACCGATTGCGCCGATCAGACCGATTGAACGGAAGCGGAACCGAACCCGCCAGTTCCGTTCAGCCTTGCGAAATCAGCCAGGCGAACCGAATTTGGCCAATCGAACCCGAAAGAAAAGATCCTCTCGGTTCTTTATCTGTCCATGCCCGCGAGTCAGAAGTAACGTCCCGACCATCGGACCACACGAGTTCGATTCCACCCAACGAGAGGTACGCCGAATGTTGATTTCGGGCAAGTCCCTCAAGCGCCCGGCCGCCGTGCTCGCGGCGGCCGCCGCGATCAGCGGCGGACTGGCCGTGGCCCCGGCCTCGGCCGCCCCCGCGACGGCGGGGACGTCCATAAGCTCGGTCCCGTCCTGTGTGAGCTACTCGACGAGCAGTAGCTGGGTCACCAACACCGCCCGGGCGACCAACAACTGCAGCTACAGCGTCCGGCTGCGGTTCAACTGGTCGAACCACACCGACGGCCCCTGCACCACGATCAGCGGCTACGGCGGCTGGCACTCGGAGACCGTCGCCATCACGGCGTCGTTCCAGGGCGCCTACTCCTGCTGACCCGCAGGACCGCACCGACGCGGCAGCCGTAGCCGCTGTCCCCGGCCGGCCCGCGGATAACACATGAGACCGGCCCCCGGGGGAATTCCCCCGGGGGCCGGTCGTGGTCGTGCCCGAACACGGTCGCGTTCGACATTCGGCCGCCATTCGGAATTCGATCGTCCGGAATTCGGCCACCCGGAATTCGATCATCCGGAAAGTGCGGCCGGAATTCCGCCGCCCACAGCTCCGTGCGGAAGGCCTCGGCCGCCGCGAGGAAGATCGAATTTCCCTCGACCTCGCCGATCGCTCTTCCTGCGGCGCCGGTGAGGCCTGCACATGGATGATCCCCGCCGCACAGCAGAGGAGTGGGAAGTCGGACCGGCCGACTTCCCACTCCGTCCGCCGTTGCCCGGCCGCACCGGGCCGGAACACCTACGGCGTCACGACCTGCTTCACGCGCCCCACCTCGACGATCTTGGTGATCTTGCCGGACGGGTCCAGCACGATCTCGACGGTGTGCCGGTCGTAGCAGGGGTCGGTGTCGGCGGCCGACGTGTGATTGATGCAGAAGTCGCTGTGCGCCGCGAACCGGGCGAGCGGCACGGCGTGCAGCATGTTGTTCAGGTCGCTCAGCTCCGCGGTGGCCCCGGCCGCGAAGGCGTAGGTCTTCTCCTCGCCCGCGTCGATCCACTGGCTCGTGGGGGTGCCGCAGGGGTAACTGGTGTCCTTGGCGTAGACGGTCGTCGCGGTGGCCGCCTTGGACAGGTTCACCATCCGGTGGTTGGACGGGATGCCGGGCGGGAGGCAGCCGCCGGTGGGCGCGGCGCTCGGGGACGCCGTACCGGTGGGCGCGGGCGCGGCGGTGTTGCCCGAGGTGGGCGCGGCGCCGGTCGCGACCGGCTCAGGGTCGCCCGGGCCGCAGGCGGTCAGGGTGACGGCGGCCGCAGCGGCCGCCACGGCCAGCAGGATGTGGCGAGAAGACAAGGTGGTTCCCCCGATGTGCAGGGCGGTCGGACGACCGCCCGGGACTGACGCTCGCACACATTAGCGACTCGGCAGCCCCCACCGCCTCTGGAGCATCACCTGCAACCTGATCATGGCGGCATCCGGACCTGACGACACAACCTGACGACACAGGGGCGCACCGCTCAGCGGTGCGCCCCTGTGGAAGCCGTCCGGGCGAGGTGCCGCCGGTCGAGCCTCCGGGGCGGTCAGCCCCTGACGGGCCCCGGCGGGCCCCCGGTGGGTCCCCGGTCAGCCGTCGGTCAGCCGTCGATCGTCTTGCGGAAGGCCTCGGCCACCGTGAGGAAGATCGAGTTGCCCTCGACCTCGCCGATCGAGATCCGGACGCCCTCCGGGAACGGGCGGACCACCACGCCGGCCGCGGCACAGGCCGCCGCGAACTCCTGGGAACGCTCGCCGAGCGCCAGCCAGACGAAGTTGGCCTGCGAGTCCGGGATCTCCCAGCCCTGGGCGCGCAGCCCGGCGACCACCCGGGTGCGCTCCTCGACCAGCGCGTCGACCCGGACCATCAGGGCCTCCTCGGCCCGCAGCGAGGCGACGGCCGCGTTCTGGGCGATCTGGGTGACGCCGAACGGCACCGCCGTCTTGCGCAGCGCGTTCGCCACCGGCTCGTGCGCGATCGCGAAGCCGACCCGCAGGCCCGCCAGGCCGTACGCCTTGGAGAAGGTCCGCAGCACGCAGACGTTCGGGCGGTCGCGGTAGAGGTCGATGCCGTTGGGGACCTCGGCGTCGCGGATGAACTCGATGTACGCCTCGTCGACGACCACCAGGATGTCGGCCGGCACCGCGTCGAGGAAGCGCTCCAGCTCGGCGCGGTGGATCACGTTGCCGGTCGGGTTGTTCGGGTTGCAGACGAAGATCAGCCGGGTCTGCCCGGTGATCGCGGCCAGCATCGCGTCCAGGTCGTGGTCCCCGCCCGCGGTCAGCGGCACCGGGACCGGCGTCGCGCCGGCGACCTGCGTGATGATCGGGTAGGCCTCGAAGGAGCGCCAGGCGAAGATCACCTCGTCGCCCGGGCCGGCGGTGGCGAGGATCAGCGACTGGGCGACGCCGACCGAGCCGGTGCCGGTGGCGATGTGCTCGGCCGGGACGTCGAAGCGCCGGGCCAGCTCGGCGGTCAGCTCGGTGACCGCCATGTCCGGGTACCGGTTGAGCGAGCCGGCCGCCGTGACCGCCGCTTCGAGCACGCCGGGCAGCGGCTCGTACGGGTTCTCGTTGGAGGACAGCTTGTAGGCGTCGGCGCCGGCCGGCTTGCCGGGCTTGTAGGTGGGGATGCCGTCCAGGCTCGACCTCAGCCGAGGCCCCTGCGCTGCCGTTCCGCTCACGGTCCTTCTCCTTCTCTCTCCGTCGGGCCCACTGCGTCGGGCCCGCTGGCGCGTCCGCTCCCGCGTCGAACGGGATCACCGCCGACCCCGGGACCTCGCGACGCACCGGACCACCCCGGTCGGGTGCCCTGAACGATACCGACCGGGACTCACCCGTAGGAGTGAGATGCCCGGTCGGGTTAATGGTGCAGATCAGCCATTCTGCAGGGTTCCTATGGCACATGTCAGAGGTAAGACGGCTGGTTTCGTGCGGGTATCGAAGGGGCGCACACAGGCTCACTCTTGGAGAAACGTATCTCCAAGGGCCCCCGATGCGCCGGTCACAGACCCTTGTCAGGAGCCATACGATCGGTCCGCCATGACAGCAGCAGCCAACCAGAGCGGTCGGCGACCCACCACCTCGCGGCGTCTGGAGCGGGCCGGCATCCGGGATGTGGCAGCAGCCGCAGGAGTGTCGATCACCACCGTCTCCGACGCGCTCAACGGTAAGGGCCGCCTGCCCGACGAGACCAGAAGCCGGGTGCGCGAGGTCGCCGAGCGCCTCGGCTACCGCCCCTCGGCCGCCGCCCGAACCCTGCGCACCGGACGCTCCGGCCTGATCGGACTGACCGTCACCACCTACGGCGAAGAACCGTTCACCTTCACCGAGTTCGCCTACTTCGCGGAGATGGCCCGCGCCGCCACCAGCGCCGCCCTCGGCCGCGGCTACGCCCTGGTGGTGCTGCCCGCCTCCTCCCGGCACGACGTCTGGGGCAACATCGCCCTCGACGGCACCGTGGTGATCGACCCGCCCGACCAGGACCCCCTGGTCAGCGAGCTGTACCGGTCCGGCGTCCCGGTGGTCAGCGACGGCAAGCCGGGCAACTGCCCGGTCACCGCCTGGGTCGACAACGACCACGAGGCCGCCGTGCTCGGCATCCTCGACCACCTCTCCGAGGCCGGCGCCCGCCGGATCGGCCTGCTCACCGGGACCAGCACCGACACCTACACCCGGCTCTCGACCGAGGCCTACCTCGGCTGGTGCGCCAAGGTCGGCCAGGAGCCGGTCTACGAGACCTACCCGGCGCACGACCCGGCCGCCGGGGCCGTCGCCGCCGACCGGCTGCTGGCCCGCCCGGACCGGCCCGACGCCGTCTACGGCCTCTTCGACCCCAACGGCACCGACCTGCTCGCCGCCGCCCGCCGGTACGGCCTGCGGGTACCGGACGACCTGCTGCTGGTCTGCTGCAGCGAGAGCGACGTGTACGCGACCACCGAGCCGCCGATCACCACGCTCTCGCTCAAGCCCCGGCGGATCGGGACGACGGTGGTCAACCTGCTCATCGACGCCATCGAGGGGGTGGACTCCGGGACGGGCGTCGACATCGCCCGGCTCTTCCCGCCCCGCTTCCGCACCGCCGGGACGGGGCCGCCGCCCGGCACCCTGATGCCCACCGAGCTGATCGTCCGCGCGTCCTCCCAACGGCGGAGCCCGCGCACCACCGTCAGCCCGCCGCGCCCGCCGGGCGAGGTGTAGGGGCCCACCGGGCCGGCGTGTCCGGCGCGTCCGGCGTGTCCGGCGTGTCCGGCGACCGGCACGTCCGGCGCGTCGTACCGGTACGAAGGCTCGGTGGCCCCGGGGACGGCCCGGAGCCGGCCCGGTCCACGGGCGGCCCCCGGCGGTCCGGCGGCGGGCCCGACGCGGGCTCTCCTTGCGGTCTAGACCATACCTAGCTGGGACAAAACGGACCTGACGGGCCGCCCGGCTGACGCTCCGGAGGATTGGATACCCACCAGGTGACGACGCCGGGAGAGTGGTCTTCCTATGATGGGCGAATGACACCCGAGGACCGCTTCCCCGGGCCTGAACACCCCGACTCAGGCCCCCGCCACCAGCCGGACCTCGACGTGCTGCCCTTCGGCACCTACTACGAACCGGAGCCCGCCGGCTACACCGAGGCGGCGTACGAGTCGGAGACGTACAGCGGCTACGGCGGCGCCCGGTACCTCGAACAGCACTGGCCGGCCGCCGGTCACCCGCAGGTCGCCGGACACCCCCAGGTCGCCGGACACCCCCAGGCCGCGCAGCCCGAGCACGGCGGCGGGTACGAGCCCACCCTGCCCGACCGGCCCTCGCCCGTGCACCAGAGCGACGACCCGCCGACCATCGAGCTCGGCCCCCCGCTCCCCGAGCCCGGCGTGCCCTACCACCCGTACCCGGCGCCCGGCCCGGGCGAGCCGCCCGGCCCGCTCTACGTGGTCGGCGACGTGCACGGCTACCTCGACGAACTGCTCGCCGAGCTCCGCCACCAGGGCCTGATCGACGCCGACGGCCACTGGGCCGCCGGCCGCTCCCGGATCTGGTTCCTCGGCGACTTCACCGACCGCGGCCCCGACGGCATCGGCGTCATCGACCTGGTCATGCAGCTCGCCGCCGAGGCCGCCGCCGCCGGCGGGTACTGCCGGGCCCTGATGGGCAATCACGAACTGCTCTTCCTCGGCGCCGCCCGCTACGGCGACGAGCCCGTCCAGTCCACCGCCGGGACCGCCTCCTTCCTGGCCGCCTGGCGGCTCAACGGCGGCCAGCAGCACGACCTGGACCGCCTGGAGGCCCACCACATCAGCTGGCTCTCGCGGCTGCCCGCGATCGCGCTGGAGGAGGGCCACCTGCTGCTGCACTCCGACACCACCGCGTACCTGGAGTACGGCGACTCCATCGCCGCGGTCAACGACGCCGTCCACGACCTGCTCGCCGACGAGGGCGTGGACGAGTGGTGGGACTGCTTCCGCCGGTTCACCAAGCGCTTCGCCTTCCGCGGCGACGCCGGCCCGACGGCCGCCCACGAGCTGCTCGACACCTACGGCGGCATGCGGATCGTGCACGGCCACAGCCCCATCCCGTACCTCACCGGTGCCGTCCACGCCGACGACGGCGCCCCGCCGCACATCCCCGGCCCGTACGTCTACGCCGACGAGCTCGCCGTCGCCATGGACGGCGGCGTCACGATGGAGGGGCGTCTGCTCGTCGCGCGGCTGCCGATCTGAGCGTCCGCCCGCACCACCGACCCCAGGGCGAACACCCGTTCCCGGCGCCCGGGCCGTAGCGCACGCGCGGCCCGGGGCGCGAAATTCCGGAAACCTACTGTCTGCGCGACCGCGACCACCCCTACCATCGAGGGCACACCACACCCGGTCGCCTGTGTGGCGGCCCGTCTCCGTACCCGTCTCCGTGCACCGCGGCGGAGCGAACGGGGTTGGCATGAACGGGGTCCCCATGAACAACGCCCCGCACCTGCTCGCCGAGGACCGCCCGGACTACGAGCGCCTCCTCGACGAAGCACTGCGTGACGGCACCGTCCTCACCGCCCTGCGCACGCCCGGCGCCCTCACCGCCGACCAGCTGCGCATCAAGGCCCTGCGCGCCGCCGACGGTGTCGCGGCCGCGGCGGCCACCGAGTACGCGCACTACGTCCGGCTCCGCGAGAGCCTGCGCGACACGCCACCGCCCACCCGCGACGGCGAACCCACCGCACCCGGCCTGCTCACCCAGCTGCGCTCCGCCAACGGCGGCGCCGGTCTGTTCCCGGTGCTCACCGTGCTCACCCCGATCCTGGCCTGGGCCGCCGCACTGGTCCTGCTGCTGATCGGCTACACCCTGCGGGCCGCCGACCCCGAGCTGGGGCTGGCCCGTTCGCTGCTGACAGCCGGCTGGCTGGCGCTGGCGGCCGGCGCGGTCGCGATGGTCGTGGGCATCGTCGGACTGATCCTCACCGCCCTGCGGGACGGCTCCAGCACGCCGACGCCGCCCGGCACCGACCCGGACCTCGCGGCCGGGATCGCCGACGCCCGGCGCGAATGGCAGCGCGCGTTGCGCGAGCGGGCGCTACTGCCCTACCTGCACACCACCCTGCGCGCCGATCCCACGACGGCGCCCCCGGGCGTACCGGAGCCGGCCGGCGAGCCCGCCCGCCCGGACGCCGCCCACCCCGACTTCAGCGGCCCGGACTTCAGCAGCCCCGGCTACAGCGGGCCCGGCTACAGCGGCCCGGGTTTCACCAGCCCCGGCGCCGAGGGGCTCACCGACCCGCAGGGGCGGGAGCCGCGCACCGCCTCCTTCAGCACCCCGGACTTCACCGGTCCCGGCTACACCGGTCCGGGCTTCACCAGCCCCGACGACGTCTGACCCGGCGTCGGCCGATCCCCGAGGCACGGCTCCGGGGACGGTCGGGCGCGGCCGGGCTCACCCGGCGCCGGTCAGCACCCGCAGCTCCGGCGGCCCGTCCAGCAGTTCCGCCGTGCGCTCCAGCGACCGGGCCAGGTGCGGACTGGCCAGGTGCGCCTCGAACGCCTCCCGGGACTCCCACTCCTCCAACACCACCCAGGCCCGCGGGTCGTCCGGGTCCACGTAGTTCCGGTACGAGAGGCAGCCCGGCTCGGCCAGGCTCGGCGCGATCATCGACCGGGCCTGCGCCCGCATCTCCTCCTCGCGCCCCGCCTTCGCCCGCAGCACCGCAATCGCCGTGATCCGTTCGGACATCACCACGCCCTTTCGTCCCCGCCGGGAACACCACCGCCCCCCGAAGATCTTCCCCCGACCGGCTCCGTGAGCGCCCGTCAGCCAGCCGTTCCCGTGCCGGCCGCGGCCTCCGTCGCGGCCTCCCTCGCAGCCTCCGTCGCGGCGCGGACGAACTCCCGGACCCGCTCGGTGGTGTTGCTCTCCGACCAGACCAGCCCGCGTTCGATCGGCGGCGCGTCGTGGATCGGCACGTAGGCGACGTCCGGACGGGGGTAGTACTGCCGGGAGTGCTCCCCCACCGGAAGGACGCCCCGGCCCATCGCGACCAGCGAGAGCATCTCGGAGAAGGTGTTGCCGACCGGCCCCTTGGGCACCGGCCGACCGGCCGGGGTGCGCTCCGGGGTCCGGTCGCGCTTGAACTCCACCGAGGTGACCGCCGGGTACTGCACCACCGGGTGATCGGCGAGGACTTCGAGCGAGACCGACCCGGCCCCGGCCAGCGGGTGCCCGGCGGCCACCGCCAGAACCCGCCGCTCCGAGATCAGGGCCGGCCCGCGGGCCATCCCGTCGAACGGGAAGGCGGCGATGAGGAGGTCGACGGACCCGTCCAGCAGGCTCGCCCGCGAGTTGAACAGCTGCACCTCACGGACGTCGACCCGGCAGCCGGGGTGGCGCCCGGTGAACACCTTCACGGCCTTGAGCAGCACCGTCGCCGTCCACTCGCCGAGGAAGGCGACCCGGAGTTCCCCGGTCACGCCGCGCCCGGCGTCGACGGCCCGGCGCACGGACTCCTCGATCCCGGCGACCAGTGGCGTCAGGTCCTCGACCAGCCGCTGCCCGATCGCGGTGAGCCGGACGGTCCGGCTGGTGCGTTCGAACAGCCGGGCGCCGATGCGGCGTTCCAGCTTCCCGATCACCTGGCTGATCCGGCCGGTGGTGACGCCCAGGCGCTCGGCGGTGCGGCCGAAGTGGAGCTCCTGCGCGAGCGCCAGAAAGGCCTCGATCTCGTGGCGTTCCCACATCACCGACCCCGTCGTTGAGATTGACTAAACGATCCTGGATCAAACATACGTTGATACCCCCGCCCGGACCGCCGGATCATGGAACACGTCACCCCGACCACCGCCCACCTCCGGGAGTCCCCATGAGCGCCGTCCGCGTCAAGGCCTTCGACCACCTCGTCCTCAACGTCCGGGACGTCGAGCGCTCGCTGGACTTCTACGTCGGCCTGCTCGGCCTGGCCCCCGTCCGGGTCGACGAATGGCGCGCCGGGAAGGTCTCCTTCCCCTCGGTCCGGGTCACCGCGGAGACCATCATCGACCTGACCCGCCGCGACCGCGCCGAGTCCAACGTCGACCACATCTGCCTGACCGTCGACCCGCTGGACTGGCAGGAGGTCATCGACTCCGGCGTGTTCACCGTCCTCGAAGGCCCGGTGCCCCGCTACGGCGCGCGCGGCAACGCGACCTCCGTCTACGTCCAGGACCCGGACGGCAACACCGTCGAGCTGCGCTGGTACCCCGAGGACGCCGAGGCGCAGCGCGCCGGGTGACGCCCACGGGCGCGATCCCGCGCCTCAACCGCGCGCCACCGCGCCGGGCCCGGCCGCCGCCGTGAGCAGTTCGCCCGCCGGCGTGTGGTTCCCCACCGCAGCCGCGCCGCGCATCGCGGCGGCCGCCGTGCGCGGGTCCGTGCCGGGCGGCACCACGAGCAGGAGGAAGTGGTCCTGGAAGCCCCGGGTGAGGCTGATCGTCTCGCCGCTGGCGGTGAACCAGCCGATCCGCACCACCAGGCCGTCCGCGGTGACCGAGTCGGGGATGTCGCCCCAGCCACCTCGGTCGAGGCCCACCCGGACGATCCGGCCCAGGTGGGCGCCGAGCGCGGTGAGCAGGTCCGGCAGCTCGGCCCGGATGTCATTGGTCCGCGGCCACCACGCGCCGTCGAACACGCCGTTGCGGGCCAACGTCGGCTCCAGCACCAGGCGGGGGAGCAGGGGCACGCCCGGAACCGACCACGGCCCGGGGGAGGAGGAGATGGGAATGGGGATCGGCATCATCGGAGCCGCCCGTCCGGCCCTCGGGGAGGACCGCTCATGACCTCGGGCGACACCGGTGCCACTACCGGTGTACGACGTGTCCTCGGCTGTCTCCCAGGCTACTCGCGGCCGCGCCGGTCCGGGGCCGACCGGAGTAGCCTGGCCACATCCAGGGCATTCCGCATCCCGGTCACCGTTCCGGCTTCGTTCTGGGTGCAGCACAGCACCGGACGGCCGCCGGCCGGCCCGGAGGCGGGTCGGGTCGACGTCATGACCACCCACTACACACAGCCGGCGAGCCACGGCCTCACGGTGGCGGACGCGATGGAGCCCTACGAGTGCCAGATCGCCGACGACATCACCGTGGACCGGGCCAACGAGATCTTCCGCGGCTCCCCCTCGGCGCGGCGCCGATCCCGTTTCGCCGCCATCCCGGATGACGCGCACCACTACCGCGTGCGAGTCATCGCGGCACGGGGCGGACCCGCGGCTCCCCCCACAGGTCGCGGGGCCGCCCCGTGGATCTGGAGCCGACCTACTCGGCGAGCGGGAGGTACACCCGGTTGCCCTGCTCCGCGAACTCCTCGGACTTGGCCTTCATGCCCTCCAGGGCCTCGGCGTCGTACTCGGGCTCGGCCGCGCCGTTGCCGTACTTCTCCGTGATGGATCGACTGATCTTCATCGAGCAGAACTTCGGGCCGCACATCGAGCAGAAGTGGGCCGTCTTGGCGGGCTCGGCGGGGAGCGTCTCGTCGTGGAACGCGCGGGCCGTCTCCGGGTCGAGGGCCAGGTTGAACTGGTCCTCCCAGCGGAACTCGAAGCGGGCGTCGGAGAGCGCGTCGTCCCAGGCCTGGGCACCGGGGTGGCCCTTGGCGAGGTCGGCGGCATGGGCGGCGATCTTGTAGGTGATGACGCCGGTCTTCACGTCGTCCCGGTTCGGCAGGCCCAGGTGCTCCTTGGGGGTGACGTAGCAGAGCATCGCCGTCCCCCACCAGGCGATCATCGCGGCGCCGATGCCCGAGGTGATGTGGTCGTACCCGGGGGCGACGTCCGTGGTGAGCGGGCCGAGGGTGTAGAACGGCGCCTCGTCGCAGATCTCCTTCTGGAGATCCATGTTCTCCCGGATCTTGTTCATCGGGACGTGGCCCGGGCCCTCGATCATCACCTGGACGTCACGCTCGCGCGCGGTCCGGCCGAGCTCGCCCAGCGTCTGCAGCTCGGCGAACTGCGCCTCGTCGTTGGCGTCGGCGATCGAGCCGGGGCGCAGGCCGTCGCCGAGCGAGAAGGTGACGTCGTAGCTCGCGAGGATCTCGCAGAGCTCCTCGAAGTTGGTGTAGAGGAAGTTCTCCTGGTGGTGCGCCAGGCACCAGGCGGCCATGATCGAGCCGCCGCGCGAGACGATGCCGGTCTTGCGGCGGGCCGTCAGCGGCACGTACCGCAGCAGCACGCCGGCGTGCACTGTCATGTAGTCGACGCCCTGCTCGCACTGCTCGATGATGGTGTCGCGGTAGACGTCCCAGCTGAGTTCCTCGGCCCGGCCGTCGACCTTCTCAAGTGCCTGGTAGAGCGGCACCGTCCCGATCGGCACCGGGGAGTTGCGCAGGATCCACTCACGGGTGGTGTGGATGTTGCGGCCGGTGGAGAGGTCCATGACGGTGTCGGCGCCCCAGCGGGTGGCCCAGGTCATCTTCTCCACCTCCTCCTCGATCGAGGAGGTGACGGCGGAGTTGCCGATGTTGGCGTTGATCTTCACCAGGAAGTTGGTGCCGATGATCGACGGCTCCACCTCGGGGTGGTTCACGTTGACCGGGATGACGGCGCGGCCGCGCGCCACCTCGGCCCGCACGTACTCCGGGTCCAGGCCCTCGCGCAGGGCCACGAACTCCATCTCCGGAGTCACCACGCCGCGCCTGGCGTAGGCGAGTTGGGTGACGGAGGCGCCGGACCGGCCCCGCAGCGGGCGGCGCGGGCGGCCGGGGAAGACGGCGTCGAGGTTGCGCAGGTTCCCGCCGCGCGGCGAGGTGTGCTTGATCCCGTCGTCCTCCGGGCGGGCCTCGCGGCCGTCGTACTCCTCGACGTCGCCGCGCTGGCGGATCCACGCGTCGCGCAGCGGCGGCAGGCCGCGCCGCACGTCGGCCTCGTACGCGGGGTCGGTGTACGGGCCGGAGGTGTCGTAGAGCGGGACGGTCCGGCCGTTGGTGAGGACGACCTCTCGGTACGGGACCAGCAGGTCGGGGCGGGATCCCTCGTGGTAGGCCTTGCGCCAGGCCGGGGTCGGGTAGCCGGTGCCCGTGCTTCCGGTGTCATGGTTCCGGGCAGACTGCGGCTGTGCGTCGAACGTGGTCATCAGACCTTCTACTCCCTACGCCGGCATTACCCGGTCAGGTTCCTGCGGTCGACGCAGCGGTCGGCACGTCCTGCGACGTTCCGGTCAGCGCCCTCTCAGCCCGGTGCTCCGAGCTCCCGTGTCCGCAGGCGGTATTGCCTGCGCATGACGTCCAACACCGTAGCGAGCGGATCGCCGCTGGTCCAGAGGGGGTCCATGCGGAGACGACGGTGGCAGACTGGGCCGATGGTCGGAAGCACAGGGCGCGTCACCGGCAGGATCGGCACCGGACTGGTCGGCGAGGTGCTCGTGCACGTCCGCGAACGCCACACCACCGAGGCCTTCCTGGCCCACCCGGCCGTGCCGGGCGAGAGCATGGCGGTCGGCACCCAGGTGGTCGTGGTCGAGTACCAGCCGCCGCGCACCGTCTACGTGGCCCTCCTTTGACGGAATCCTGACGCGGCCGAGACGGAACCAGGACGCATCCCCCTTTCCAAAGGATCACGGTGAGCGGAGAATCCTGCTGCCACCGCGTTCCGCGCCTTCCTGCCCACCAGAGCGCAGCCACGGAACGCCGGTGTGCGCTGAAGGGGGAATCAGCCGATGCTGATCGGCGTAGCGGGGGCCGCAGTGGCTTCCATCATCATTCTGATCGTGCTCTTCAAGCTCATGTGGCGGGTCGCCGAGCCGAACGAGGCACTGATCATCTCGGGTTCCAAGCACCGCTCCGAAGGCGTGGGCGAGAGCATGGGATTCCGCATCGTCACCGGACGGGGCACGCTGGTGACCCCCGGCGTCCAGGTGGTGCGCAAGCTCTCCCTCGACCTCAACGAGGCCGACCTGGACGTGGACTGTGTGACGTCGCAGGGGATTCCGGTGCACGTCAAGGGCGTTGTGATCTTCAAGGTGGGCGACGACACGGTGTCGATCGCCAACGCCGCGCGCCGCTTCCTCGACCAGCAGCAGATGATGGGCCACCGGGTCCACAACGTCTTCGCCGGTCATCTGCGCTCCATCGTCGGCAGCCTGACGGTCGAGGACATGATCCGCGACCGCGAGCGGCTGACCGGGGAGACCCGCGCCGCCTCGGGCTCCGAGATGGAGAAGCTGGGTCTGATCATCGACTCGCTGCAGATCCAGGAGATCCTCGACCCGACCGGCTACATCCAGAACCTCGCCGCTCCGCACGCGGCCGCCGTCATGCGCGACGCCCGCATCGCCCAGGCCGAGGCCGACCGCCAGGCCACCGAGGCCGAGCAGGAGGCCTTCGCGCGCAAGGCCGAGGCGACCCGCAACTCCGGTATCCAGCAGGCCGGTTACCAGGCCGAGCTGGAGACGGCGACCGCCCGGGCGATGCAGGCCGGACCGCTCGCCCAGGCCGCCTCCCGGCAGGAGGTCGTGGTCCAGGAGACCAAGGTCGCCGAGCTGGAGGCGCACCGCAAGGAGCAGCAGCTGCAGGCCGACGTCCGCAAGCCCGCCGACGCCCGGGCGTACGAGACCCGGACCAAGGCGGAGGCCGACCGCGACGCCCGCATCTCGGCCGCCCAGGCGCAGGCCCAGGAGACCGAGCTCAAGGCGGCCGCCGAGGCCAACCGGGTCAAGATCGCCGCGGTCGCCGAGGCCGAGGCCACCCGTGCGCGCGGTCTGGCCGCCGCCGAGGCGACCAAGGCGACCGGCCAGGCCGAGGCCGCGGCCGCCGAGGCCAAGGGTCTGGCGACCGCCGAGGCGGCCCGGGCGCTCGGTCTGGCCGAGGCGGAGGCGATCAAGGCCCGCGCCGCCGCCCTGGCCGAGAACCAGGAGGCCGTGGTCGCGCAGCAACTCGCCGAGAACTGGCCCGAGATCGTCCGGGCCGGCGCGGAGGCCTTCGGCAACGTCGAGCACATGGTGCTGCTGAACGGCGCCGAAGGCATGGGCGAGGTGTTCGCCAAGGCGCTCGCCATGGGCGGCACCGGCCTCGGCCTGGCCCGCCAGCTGCTCAGCACCATGAACACCCCGGAGCCGTCCGCGGCCCCGGGCGGCCCCGGCGCTCCCGGCGCCGCCGTCCCCGTCCAGTCGATCCCGATCCAGGACTGACCACACGTTGGGTACCGTGCCGCGCCCACCTGAGTACCCGTACTCAGGTGGGCGCGGACCCGGGCGCCGGAGCATGGGGGCATGCACCCTGCAGCCACCGCGCGGATCGGCATCACCGCCGTCGGAGCCCACCTCCCCGCCCGCCGACTGACCTCCAGCCAGCTCCAGGACGAGGTGACCGCCGGCGGTCGGCTGCGGCTTCCGGACCGGATGTTCGAGAAGGCGACCGGCATCGTCACCCGGCACTTCGCCGCCGAGGGCGAGTACGCCTCCACCCTGGCCGTCGCCGCCGCCCGGCGCGCCCTGGCGGCCCGCGGCCTGGACCCGCTCGACGTCGACCTGCTGCTGTACGCCTCCGCCACCCGGGACGTCTGCGAACCCGCCACCGCCCACCTCGTCCAGGCCGAACTCGGTTCCAGGGCCCATGCCCTGGACGTCAGCAACGCCTGCAACAGCTTCCTCAACGGGATCGACCTGGCCCGCGCGATGATCCTGGCCGGCCGTGCCCGGCGCGCCCTGGTGGTCACCGGCGAGACGCCCAGCCGGGCGATGCGCCGCGACCCGGCCGGCCCGGCCGACTTCCGGGACGGCTTCGCCGGGTACACCTTCGGCGACGCCGGCGCGGCCGTGGTCGTCGAGCCGGTCGAGCGCGGCGGCATCCTCGACATCGAGACCGAGACCGCCTCCGAGCACTGGGCGGCCGGCGGCATTCCCGGCGGCGGCTCGCGCCACCCGCGCGGCGACGAGTACAGCTACTTCCGGGGCGGCGGCAAGGAGTTGCGCGGCGTCTTCGAGAAGATCGGCGGCTCCATCCTGACCAGGGTCGCGGCCCGCACCGGCCTCGGCTGGGACGACTACGCCCGGGTGCTGGTGCACCAGGTGACCGTCCCCTATCTGGAGCGCTTCGTCGAGCTCACCGGTGTCCCCGCGGACCGGCTGGTCCTCACCGTGCCGGAGCTCGGCAATATCGCCAGTGCCACACTCGGCATCCAACTGGAGCGAATAACACCCGAGTTGAATCCGGGCGACAAGGTGCTGCTGATCGGCCTCGGCGGCGGCGTGAGCCTGATGACCATGGTGTGGGAGGCGTCGTGAACCCCGGTACGGACCTGTGGGTGGTCGTCCCGGCCTACCAGGAGGAGGCCCGGATCGAGGACACCCTGACCGCCCTGGCCGCCCAGCGGGACCGCGCGTTCACCCTGCTGGTCGCCGACAACGGCTCCACCGACGCCACCGTGGCGAAGGTCCGGGCCTTCGCCACCCGGGCGCCGTTCCCGGTCGAGGTGCTGGTCGAGCCGGAGAAAGGCGTCGGCTCGGCGATCGACACCGGCTTCCGGTACGCCATCGCCCGGGGCGCCACCCTGCTCGCCCGCACCGACGCCGACTGCCTGCCCGAACCCGGCTGGACGGCGGCCGCCCGGGCCGGGATGCTCGCCTCCGGCGGGCTGGTCTGCGGCCGGGTCACCGCCCGCCGCGACGAACACGGGCCGGCCGGGCGCGCGGTGTTCCTGGTGCTGGTCGCGCTCGGCGCGTTCTTCGGCCGGATCCGGCCCGCGCACCGCCGCCGGCACGGCTACCGCACGCCCTACCGGATGCACGCCGGGAACAACATGGCGATCACCGCCGAGCTCTACCGGGCCGTCGGCGGCATGCCGCGCAGGCCGTCGCCCACCGACCGGACGTTCATCAACCGGGTGCGCCGCCACACCACCGCGATCGTCCACCGCCGCGACATGGTGGTCCAGAACTCCACCCGGCGGATCCGCGCCTACGGCGTGGTCGGCACCGCCCGCTGGTACCTGGAGCGCGGCGCCGGCCGGCGCTCGGTCGACGTCCGCTGAGCCGGCCCCGCCACCGCCGGGCCACCCCGGCCAGGACCCCACCGACCGACTCCCCGCTGAGGAGGGCCCCCGTGCTCGACCGGCTCGCCCACGCCCTGCGCACCGTCCACCCCGACCGGCCCGCCGTCCTCGACCGGGGCCGCACCGGCGCCACCCGGGTCCGGATCCGCCGCGGCGAACTCGCCGACCTCGCCGACCGCTACGCCGCCGCCCTGCACGCCCGCGGTCTCGGCGCCGGCGCCACCCTCGGCGTCGCCGTCCGCCCCGGACCCCGGGCGCTCGCCGTGATGCTCGCCGCCCACCGGCTCGGCCTGCGGGCGGCCGTCCTCGACCCGACCGCCGGACCGGACGTCCTGTCCGCCCGCCTCGCACTGGCCCGGCCGGACCTCGTACTCGCCGACGCCGCCGCCCAGGCGGTAGCCGGCTGGGCCGGGCCGCTGGCCCGCCGCGCCCACCTCGCCCTGCCCCCGCTGGCCGCGCTCGGCCCGGTCGCCACCCTCGGCCGCCGGCTGCCCGGCTGCGCCCCCCGGCTCACGACGGCGGGCGGCACCGGGCCCGTGCCCCGCCGGGGCGACCCCGGCACCGATGCCGTGATCGTCTTCACCTCCGGCACCACCGCCCGCCCGCGCGCCGTCGTGCACACCCGCGAGGGCCTGGCGGCCGGCCTGCGCACCGTCACCGAACTGGTCGACCTCCGCCCCGGCGGCGTCGTGCTCGGCGGCACCTTCTTCGTCCTGGTGCCGGCCCTCGCCGCCGGTGCCACCGTCGCCCTCCCGGCCCGCGGCCCGCGCGCGCTGGCCGGCCAACTCGCCCGGCTGGCACCGGCCCAGAGCTACCTCACCCCGCCGGCGCTGCGCGCCGCCCTCGGCGCCGGAGCCCGCTTCCACGGCCGGGTCTGGACCGGCTCCGCACCCGCCGACGCCGGCCTGCTGCGGCGGGTCAAGCAGGCCGGCGCCGACCAGGCCTGGGGCGTGTACGCGCTCACCGAGCTGTTCCCGGCCGCCGCCGTCGAGGAGGCCGAGAAGAGCGCCCACAGCGGCCCCGGCGACCTGGTCGGCGCACCGCTGCCCGGGGTGCGCACCGACCTCACCCCGGAGGGCGAACTCCTGCTCGCCGGCCCGGGCGCCCGGCACCGCTACCTCGGCGAGGAGCCCGACCCCTGGGTCCGCACCGGTGACCGGGCCGCCCTCGCGCCGGACGGCCGGATCGTGCTCGCCGGGCGGCTCAAGGACATGGTGCTGCGCCGCGCCGAGAACATCTACCCCGGCCTCTACGAGCCCGCCCTGCACCTGCCGGACGTCGAACTCGCCGTCCTGGTCGGTGTTGCGGCCCCCGACGCGCCGGGCGACGAACGGCTGGTCGCGCTCGTCCAGCCGCGTCCCGGCGCCGATCCGCAGCGGCTGCGCGCCGCCCTGCGGGCCCCGCTCGACCGGATGGGCGGGGCGCGGCCGGACGCCGTGCTGTTCGGTGAGGTCCCGCTGGCCGGGCGCTCCCGCAAACCCGACCGGGCGGCGGCCGCCGCCCACTGCGCCCGGGAGCTGTCCGCATGACCGGTGAGCCCACCCGCCCGGCAGCCGCCGCCCACGCCGCGGCCTGGAGCGACCCGGGAGCCTTCACCGCCCCGGGCCCGTTCACCGCCCCGGGCTCCTTCACCGCCCCGCCGCCCGCCGCCGCCAGGGCCGCGCGCCGCCGCGACCGCCGGGTCTACCTGCGCAGCCACCCCGTGCTGTTCGCGCTGCTCTGCGCCACCCGCCGCCGCCCCGTCGTCCGGCTCGGCCGCACCGTCCTGGTCCACGGCACCGAGGCCTACCGCGAGGCGCTCACCCGGGTCCCGCTCGACCGCACCGCGCCGGGCACCACCGGCGGCGCCGCCGCCCGACTCACCGGCGGGGGACTGCTGTTCGACCAGGAGGGTGCCGAACACCGGGCGGCACGCCGGGCGTTGGCGGCCGAGCTGAGCAGCGGTGCGCTCGACCGGATCCGCCCGCTCTGGCAGGCCGTGCTCGCCGAACGCGTCCCGGAGCTGGCCGTCGGATCGCTCGAACTCGTCACCCTGGCCCAGGAGTTGGCCGGGGTGACGGCCGCCGCGCTGACCGGTTCCCCCGCCTGCCCGCACACCCTCGCCCGAGCCTGCGCCGACGCCGCCGCGGCCGCCGCCCGGGACCACCTGCCCGGCCCGCGCCCGCCCGGACGCCGGCGGGCCGCCGCCACGGCTGCCACCACCGCCACCACGGCTGCCGACCTCGCCGCGCTGCTGCCCAACCCGCTCGACGCCATGCTCACCGTCGCGGCCGTCACCACCACCGTCGCCGCCCTGCCCCGGGCCGCCGCCTGGTGCGCCGACGCCGGACTCTGGCCCGGTGTCGACCCCGCCACCGCGCCCGGGCTCGCCGCCGAACTCCTCCGGCTGACCGCCCCCTCCCCGCTGCTCCCCCGGGTCGCCGCCGCCGACGCCACCCTGGCCGGCCGGCCGGTCCGGGCCGGCGACCGCCTGGTCCTGGTCGCCCGGCACGCCGCCCGGGCCCACCGGCGCAGCCCCGCCCCCGGCCCGGCCGCCACCCAGGCCGTCTTCGGCGCCGGCCCGCACGCCTGCCCGGGCGCCGGCCTCGCCCGGGCACTGCTCACGGACGTGCTGCTCGCGCTGGCCCCGTACCGCCCGGTGGTCGCCCGGGCCCGGGTCGACCGCCGCTCCGCCCTCCCCGGCTACGCGGAACTCACCCTGCGGCGCGGCGCGCCCGCGGCCCGCCCGTCCCGGCCGCACTCGTCCGGACCGCTCTCGTCCCGACCGCACTTGTCCCGGCCGCCGTCGTCCCGACCCGAGGAGTCCCGGTGCGGATAGCCGTCACCGGCGCCGGCGGCTTCTGCGGCTCGCACGTCGCCCGCGCGGCCGCCGCGCTCGGCCTCGACGTGCTCTGCTACGGCCGCTCCCCGGGCCCGGTCGGCCGCCACGTCCCCTGGGACGCCACCACCGGCGACCCCGACCTGACCGGCGTCGACCTGGTGGTGCACTGCGCCGCCGCCGTCGCCGACCTCCCCCGGGGCTCCGCCGGCGAGGCCCAGCAGTACGCCGTCAACGTCACCGGCACCGCACGGCTGCTGCGCGCCGCCGGCGGCCGCCCGGTGGTCTGGGTGAGCAGCGCCAGCGTCTACGACCCCCGGTTCGGCCGCTCCGGCGTCCTGGAACACCACCCCACCGGGGGTGGCCACCTCAACGCCTACGGGCGCACCAAGGCGGCCGGCGAACGGCTCGCGCTGGAGGCGGGCGCCGTGGTGCTGCGCCCGCGCGCCGTCTACGGGCCGGGCGACCCGCACCTCGCCCCGCAGCTGCTGGCGCGGGTGCGTCACGGCCTGCTGCTGCTCCCCGGCGGCGACGTCCGGATCAGCCTGACCGCCGTGCAGAACCTCGCCGACGCCTGTCTGGCCGCACTGGGCCTGACCGGCCACGCCTGGACGCCCGGCGCGTACAACATCGCCGACGACCGGCACTACCGGCGCGACGACGCCGTCCGCCGGGTGCTCGCCGCGCACGGGGTGCGGGCCCGGATCCGCCACGTGCCCGTTCCGCTCGCCCGGCTGGCCGCCCGCACCGGCCGCATCCCCGGTCTGACCCCGTACGCGGTCGACCAGCTCGCCACCGGCATCACCCTCGACCTCGCCCGCTCCCGTGCCCAGCGATGGCGACCGGCCTGGGATCTCGACAGCGTCCTGCCGCTCTGCCGGGCCGCCGCCGCGTCCGCGAACGACTGACGCCCGCACCCCCGAGGGGGTACGGGCGCGGGGCCGGCCGTACGGCTCAGCTCTTGGCGGCCTTCTTCACCAGGATCACCACGGCCGCGGCGATCCCGACCACCACCAGCAGCTTGACGACCAGGCTCAGCAGCGCGCCCACCACGCCGAAGACGAATCCGATGACGTTCCACGCCAGGATCAGCACCAGCACCGGGACGACGATGTTGCGCACCCACGAGGGCAGCGACTTCCAGAACTCAGCCATGTCCGTTCCTTCTCTCCCCTCGGGCCGGCTGCCGTCCGGTGCCGCATCCCGCTTGCTTCGATACGTCGATCGTACGGTGACGTACGGGCCGGAACGAGAGCCAACGGCCCGGAGAGAACCCGGAGATCACCCCTACCCCGGCCCCCGGGGACACCCCTGGGGGAGCGGCCCGGAACGGGCCCGGAACGGCCGGGATTCCCGGGGACGGGCGGCGGGGACGGCACACCCCCGGCACCCCCCGGCACCCCCCGGCGCAACCCCGGCCCAGCCCCGGGGAGATCGCCCGGTCGGCGTCGGAGCGGCGTCGGAGGGGTGTCGGACCGGCGTCGGACCGGCGTCAGACCGGCCAGGTCTCGCCGCGCCAGGCCGCGTCCCAGAACATCCACTCGTACCGCGAGGTGGTGGTGAAGTGCTCCACCACCCGGCGGCGTTCGGCCGGGGAGATCTCCTCGCCGAGCCGGTCGGCCAGCGCGAGGACGCGCCGCACCACGGACTGGAACGCCTCGTCGCCGTAGGTGGCGATCCACTTGGCGTACAGCGGGTCGGGGGAGCTCCTGGCGAGGAGCTGGTCGCCGACCCGGGCGTAGATCCAGTAGCAGGGCAGGACGGCGCCGACCGCCTCCGCGAAGGAGCCGCCGTAGACGGTGGCCAGCAGGTAGCTGGTGTAGGCCCGGGTGGTGGGCAGGACCGGCTCGGCGGCGGCCTGTTCGGCGTCGGCGCCGAAGGCCGTCATGAACTCCGCGTGCATGCCCTGCTCGGCCGCCAGCGCGCCGACCGCGTCGTCCGCGAAGGCCCGCACGTCCTCCTCGCCGGGCGCCTTGGCGGCGCAGACGGCGAGCGCGCGGGCGTAGTCGCGCAGATAGTGCGAGTCCTGGACGACGAAGTGGCGGAACGCCTCGCGCGGCAGGGTTCCGTCGGTGAGACCGCCGATGAAGGGGTGGTCGAGGATCTCGGCGTAGATCGGCTCGATCGCCGCCCAGAGTTCTTCCGTCAGGCTCAGGCTCATGCCCCGACCCTAACCGGACCGGTCCGGGCTCCGGCCGTCAGTCCTCCGGCGGGGAGAACACCACCAGGACCCGCAGCTCCTCGGTGATGTGGTGGAACCGGTGCGCCACCCCGGCGGGGACGTAGACCACGGTGCCGCGGGCCACCGTCGTGGTCTCGTCGCCGACGGTCAACTCGGCCCGGCCGCTGACCACCTGGTAGATCTCGTCCTGGTCGTGCGCGGTCTGCGGGTCGGTGGCGCCGGGGGAGAGCGCGTAGAGGCCGGCGGACATCCGCGGCTCACGCAGGAAGCGCAGATAGGCACCGTCGTTGGCGGCACGCTCGGCGTCCAGTTCGTCCAGCCGGAACAGCTTCACCGGGGCTCCCTCGTCGTCCTGGTCCGGGTCCAGGGGCATTCAACACCAATCATGACCGCCGGATCTTCCCCCGCCCCGTCCGGCCTGCGACGCTGGCCCCATGAAGGGTTTCGTCATCAAGACACTTATCAACGCGGCCGCCATCTGGGTGGCCGCCTGGATCGTCTCCGGCATCACGCTGACCGGCGACGACTGGCAGCACAAGACCCTGACGGTGATCGCCGTGGCGCTGATCTTCGGGGTGGTGAACTGGCTGATCAAGCCCGTGGTCAAGCTGTTCTCGCTGCCGCTGTTCATCCTCACCCTGGGGCTGATCACCTTCGTCATCAACGCCCTGATGCTCTGGCTGACCTCCTGGGCCTCGGACAAGCTCGACCTGAACTTCAACGTCCACGACTTCTGGGCGGCGCTGTTCGGCGCGCTGATCATCAGCCTGGTCTCCTGGGGGCTCAACCTGGCGCTCGGCGACGACGACTGAGCAGGCCCGCCCCCCGCGGTCCGGCGCGCACGACGACGCGAAAGGGGCCCGCCGCCCGGTTCCACACCGGGGGCGGGCCCCTTCGGCCGTGCCGGTCACCTCTCGCAGCCTCCCAGGATGTCGGCGAGCTGGGCGTCGATCTCCCCGCCGGTGAGTTCCTGGCCCATCGGCACCAGCCGGTCGGTGCGCGCCAGGAAGGCGATCAGCGGCGGCGCGGAGGAGCGCAACAGGGCATCCCCTGCGGGGGAGTGCAGCACGATGCAGACCTCCGAGAGCTCCCCGCCGACCGGGTGGACGTGCACGTCGCCCTCGCCCGCCGGCCGGCCGATCCCGTCGAGCAGCAGTTCCCGGGCGAAGACCCAGGTGACCGGGGCGTCGCCCGGCAGGTGGAAGGTGAGGCGGACCGCGTACGGGTCGGCGGGGTCGTACTCCAGGTCGACCACGATGCGGAAGGAGAGCTCGGCGGAGACCACGAGCCTCATCACCAGGTAGCCCTGGACTGTGCTGTGCTGCATGGCGCCAGTACCTCTCGTTCTGAAACGGCCGTCGTCGCGACCACCGAACCGACGGCTCTCATGTGCGATTCGATCCATATATTCCTTTGAATCAAAGGAGCAAGGAGAGTTCTACTGGATATTTTCAAGATCCTCTCCAGGTTTGTCTTTGTGAACCACGATCCATCAGCGCCGTGAGCGCTCCCCGAACGGACGCACCCGAGCAGGCACGAGTTTCGGCCCCGTCAGCCCGAGGGAGACTCCCGCACAACGCTCCAGCCCCGGAGGTGGCCATGCGCACCCCGCCCCGACCCGTCGTCAAGCGGACCGCACGGGCGATCCTGCTGGAGCTGGACCCGGCCGATCCCCACGGACCGGCCTCGATCGTGCTGATCAAACGCACCCGGCCCGGCTCCCCGCACCCGTACTGGATCACCCCCGGCGGCGGGGTCGAGAACGACGACCGCACGGTGACGGACGCCCTGCACCGCGAGGTGGACGAGGAACTCGGCGGCAAGGTGGTGGACGTCGTCCCCGCCTTCGTCGACACCATCAGCCACACCCACCACGACGACGGCACCCTGCTCCACCCGCACGGGGTCAAGGTGCAGCACTTCTTCGTCTGTCGGCTCGCCTCGATGGACCTCGCCCGCCGGCACGGGCCCGAGGTGGACGAGCCGAACGGCGAGTACGAGGTGGTCCGGGTGCCCTTCACCCGGGAGGGCGTCACCGCGGTGAACGTCGTCCCGCCCAGCCTGCGGGCGTACCTGGCGGCCAACATCGAGGGCGTCCGCGCGCTGCTCGCCCCCGACTTCGGCTGACGGGGCCCCGGTCGCCCCGGGCGGCCACCCCGTCCGGCCACCCCGGCCGTCTCGCCAGGCCGTCTCGTCCGGCCGCTCGGTCCGGACCGTTCAGCCTGCTGCCAGGTCGCCGACCAGGTCGTGCCGGATCCGCTCCGGCGCGACCCCGGCCCGCAGCAGGACACCGACCCCGCGCCGCACCATCGCGGCCGGCCCGCCGAGATACGCCTCCCGGCCCACCCAGGGCCCGAACCTGCCGACCACCTCCGGCAGTTCACCGGTGAGCGGAGCGCCACCGACGGCCGTACCGCCGGCGTGCGGTCCCGGCCCGGACAGCACCGGGTGCACGGAGAGCCAGCGGTGGCGCCCGGCGAGCGCGCGCAGCGCCTCCAGCTCGTACAGCTCGGCGGCCTGCCGGGCACCGTAGAAGACCTCGACCGAGCGGCCCCCGGCGCCGTGGTCGGCCACCTCCTCGACCAGCGCCTTGATCGGGGCGATCCCGGTGCCGCCGCCGAGGCAGAGCAGGTCCGCCCCCGCCGCGTGGTCGACGGTCATCGTGCCCGCGGCCGGGCCGAGCCGCAGCACGTCCCCCGGCGCGGCCCGGTGGACCAGCGCGTTGCTCACCCAGCCCGCCTGGACGGCCTTGACGTGGAGGGTCAGCAGGCCGTCCGGCCGGGGCGCGGAGGCGAACGAGAAGTACCGCCAGACCCGCGGCCACCAGGGCGTCTCCAGGCTGGTGTACTGCCCGGCGCGGAACGGGTAGGCCTGGTCGGGGCGGAGGGTGAGCACCGCGATGTCCGGGGTGCGCAGCTCGTGCCCGACCACCTCGGCCTGCCACCAGGGCGGCGAGGTGCGGGCGTCCCCCTCGGCGGCCTCGATCATGATCGAGGAGACCAGCCGGTAGACGCGGCGCCAGGCCAGCTCGGTCTCGGCGTCCCAGCGGTTGCCCGCGTACCGGGCCAGCGCCGCCACCAGGCACTCCCCCACCGGGCCGTAGTGGCCGGTCAACGTGCCGTACCGGCGGTGGCCGCAGCCGAGCGCGCTCAGGTAGGTGCGCAGACCGTCCGGGTCGCCGGCGTTGCGGGCGGCCATCAGCAGGGCGCGGAAGAGCCGGTCGCGCTGGACGTCCATGGCGGCCGGAAAGAGTGCGCGGACCTCCGGGTGGTGCAGGAAGATCAGTGCGTAGAAGTGCGCGGTGGCCCGGTCGGCGACCGGTTCGACCACGGCCAGGCTGGCCCGGATCAGCTCGATGTCCCGGGCGGTGGGCGGCTGTTCGGCCTCGTCGACAGCGGAGACCGGGCCGGCCCCGGCGGCATCGACCGGCGCGGCCGCGAGGGCGGGCACCGGCGTGGGCACCGGGCCGGGCCCGGCGAGGGCGGGCGGCCGGGCGAGGTCGCCCGAGCCGGTCCAGTTGAGGCCCGGGGCCCGGGTGAACAGCGGCTCGATCGCGGGCACGGGCTGCCCGGTGGGCGTCGACGGCGCCGGAATCGCGGGCGGCTCGGCCGGCGGGTCGGGGATCGCCGACCGCGGCGGTGCGGCGGGGGCCGGCCCGAAGGCCACCGGGGCCGGGGGCGCGAGCGCGGCGGACACCGGCGGGAGGTCCGGCGGGTCCAGCGGCATCGGCGGGAGGCCGACCGGGGCGTCCGGCCCGCTGCCCGAGATGGTGTCCGGGCCGGGGCCCGACCCGGCGTCCGGCGAGCCGTCCGGCATGCCCGGAACGGCCGCGGCCCGCGCCGAGCCGTGTCCGGTGCGGACCAGGAGAGTTCTGCGGGACTTCACCGCAGCGTTTCGAGTACCCAAGAGAATCGTTTCGCCTCCGGCCGGCCTGTGCCACCACCTGGCTTCTTCCTGCTGACGCCTAGGCAGCGTGGCACGCCCGAAGTGCTCATCCGACAAATCGCGCGAAGCGCGGACACCCGCCCCCCGTACGCGCTACTCTCGCTCGATCTGCGGTCGCCCTGGGTGTCCGGGCAGCCACCCAAGGCGACTGCCCGGACTCCACGGTCACAACTGCCGCAGCAACATGCCCGGTTGCTCGACGCAGTCCGCGACGAACCGCAGCAACCCGCCCGCCGTACCGCCGTCGCAGACCCGGTGGTCGAAGGTGAACGACAGCTGGGTCACCTCGCGCACCGCCAACTCGCCCTGGTGGACCCAGGGTTTGGCGACGATCCGGCCCACACCGAGCATCGCCGCCTCGGGGTGGTTGAGGATCGGGGTCGAGCCGTCCACGCCGAACACCCCGTAGTTGTTCAGGGTGAACGTCCCACCCGTGAGTTCGGCCGGAGTGAGCACACCCGTTCGGGCCGACTCGGTCAACCGTCCAAGCTCGGCACCGAGTTGCTCGGTGCTCAGCCGCTGGGCGTCCCGCACGACCGGGACGACCAGACCTCGCTCGCCCTGGGCGGCGAAGCCCAGGTGCACCGACGAGTGCCGCAGGATTCCCGAACCGTCCTCGGTGACACTGGAGTTGAGCTCGGGGAAGCGGGCCAGCGCCACCGTGCAGATCCGGGCGAGCAGCGCCAGCACACTCACCTTCGGCCCGGGCGTGGCATTCAACTGACGTCGCAGCGCCATCAGTTCGGTGGCGTCCGCGTCCACCCAGCAGGTCGCCGCCGGGATCTCGCGGTGGCTGCGGGTGAGCTTCTCGGCTACCGCCCTGCGCAGGCCGCGCAGCGGAACCACCTCGGCCCCCGCCGGCACACCCACCGGCGGGTGCGCGCCGGCGTGCAGCGGCGCCCCGGCCGGGGCAGCACCCGAGGCCAGCGCCGCGACCGCCCGTTCGACGTCCGCACGCATGATCAGGCCGTCCGGCCCGCTGCCGGTCAGCGTCGTCAGATCGATCCCGTGCTCCCGGGCCGACCGCCGGACCAGCGGCGAGATCACCGGCACCACCACCGGAGCGGCCGCGGCCGCCACCGGAGCAGCCGGCGCCTGCGGGGCACCCACCGCGGCCGACGCACCCGTCACCACCGCCGTCACCACTGCCGTCGCACCGGCCGTCGCACCGGCCGTCGCACCGGCCGTCGAACCGGCCGGAGCCCCGACCCGGCGCCGCCGGCCGCCCCGGTCCGGCTCCGCGACTCCGTAGCCGACCAGCGGGCGCTCCACCTCGGCGGCCGGGGACGGCGCCCCCGCGGCCGGCGACACCGCGACCGTCACCAGCGGCGCACCGACCGCCACCTCCTCGCCCGGCTCGCCGTACCGGGCGGTGACCACCCCGCCGTACGGGCAGGGCACCTCGACCACGGCCTTGGCCGTCTCCACCTCCACCACCGGCTGGTCTACGGCGATCACCTCGCCGACCTCGACCATCCAGCGCACCACTTCCGCCCCGGTGAGCCCCTCACCGAGGTCGGGCAGGGTGAACTCGCGCACGACGGGCATCATCCTCAGACCTCCCACTGCAGCCGGGCGACCGCGTCCAGGATCCGGTCCACCCCGGGCAGGTGGTGGTGCTCCAGCATCGGCGGCGGGTACGGGATGTCGAAACCGGTGACCCGTAGCACCGGTGCGGCCAGGTGGTGGAAGCAGCGCTCGGTCACCCGGGCGGCGATCTCCGCGCCGGTGCCGCCGAAGCCGGTCGCCTCGTGCACCACCACGGCCCGACCGAGCGAACGCACCACCCGGCAGACCGTCTCGTCGTCGAACGGCACCAGGGTGCGCAGGTCGAGCACCGCGAGGTCCCAGCCCTCGGCCTTGGCCGCCTCGGCCGCCTCCAGGCAGACCGGCAGCGAGGGACCGTAGGTGATCAGCACCGCCGACGTCCCGGACCGCCGCAGGACGGCCCGCCCGATCGGCTCGACCGGCGCCGCCGGGTCGAACTCCGCCTTGCCCCAGTACAGCCGCTTGGGCTCCAGGAAGACCACCGGGTCGTCCGAGGCGATCGAGGCCCGCAGCAGCCCGTAGGCGTCGGCCACCGTGGCCGGCGTGACCACGTGCAGGCCGGGAGTACTGGCGTAGTACGCCTCGGAGGCGTCGCTGTGGTGCTCCACACCGCCGATGCCGCCGCCGTACGGGATGCGGACGGTGATCGGCAGCGGCAGCCGGCCGGCCGTGCGGTTGCGCATCTTGGCGACGTGCGAGAAGAGCTGCTCCAGCGCCGGGTAGGCGAAGGCGTCGAACTGCATCTCGACCACGGGGCGCAGCCCGTACATCGCCATGCCGATCGCGGTGCCGAGGATGCCGGCCTCGGCCAGCGGGGTGTCCAGGCAGCGGTCGGCACCGAACTCGGCGCCCAGGCCGTCGGTGATCCGGAAGACCCCGCCGAGCGCGCCGACGTCCTCGCCGAGCACGTGCACGGACGGGTCCTCGCGCAGGGCGTCCCGCAGCGCGGAGTTGAGCGCCTGCGCCATGGTGGCGGTCCGCGGGCCAGCCGGGGAGTGCCGCACGGCGGGCCGGCCGGGGGCGGGGGCGGGCGACGAAGGGGCGGTGTTGCTCATGGGTGCTGCACCTCGGCCTCGGCGGCCAGCTCGGCGGACAACTGGGCGGCCTGCTCCCGCAGTTGCGGAGTCGGCTCGGCATACACATGGGTGAACAGCGCCATCGGGTCCAGCACCGCGTCGGCGTGGAACTCGGCCCGCATCCGGGCCGCCAGCGCCTCCGCCTCGTCGGCCGACTCCTGCACCAGGGCGTCGTCCAGCAGGCCGAGCCGGCGCAGGCCGCGCTCCATCAGCAGGATCGGGTCGTGCTCGCGCCAGGCGGCCACCTCGGCGTCGTCCCGGTAGCGGGTGGCGTCGTCGGCGTTGGTGTGCGCCTCGATGCGGTAGGTGAGCGCTTCGACCAGGGTCGGACCACCGCCGGTCCGGGCCCGCTCGACCGCCTCGGTCAGCACGCTGTGCACGGCGGGCGCGTCGTTGCCGTCCACCAGCCGGCCCGGTATGCCGTAGCCGACCGCCTTGTGGGCGAGCGTCGGCGCGGCGGACTGCGCGGTGAGCGGGACGGAGATCGCGTACCCGTTGTTCTGGACCAGGAAGACCACCGGGGCGTTCAGCACGGCGGCGAAGTTCAGCGCCTCGTGGAAGTCGCCCTCACTGGTGCCGCCGTCGCCGAGCAGCGCCAGCGCGACCACCGGATCGCCGCCGAGCCGGGCGGCGTGCGCCAGTCCGACGGCGTGCGGGGCCTGGGTCGCCAGCGGGGTGCAGAGCGGCGCCGTCCGGGTCGCCACCGGGTCGTAGCCGGTGTGGGCGTTGCCGCGCAGCAGGGTCAGCGCCTCCAGCGGGTCGACGCCGCGGGAGACCACCGCGAGGGTGTCGCGGTAGCTCGGGAAGAGCCAGTCGCGCTCGCCGAGCGCCAGCGCGGCGGCGACCTGGCAGGCCTCCTGGCCGGTGGACGCCGGGTAGACGGCCAGCCGGCCCTGCTTGGTCAGGGTGGTGGCCTGCTGGTTGTAGCGGCGGCCGACCACCAGGCGGCGGTACAGCTCCCGCAGCAGCGCGGGGTCGTACTTCTCCAGCTCGGGGGTGCCGAGCACGCGGACCGGTGAGGCGTCCGGAAGCAGCGGGGCCGGGTCACTGCGCGGGGCGGTCGCCCCGGGTAGCCAACCGGGCACCGCCGTGTGGTGTCTGTGGTCGAGAACGGTCATCTCGGGCACCTCCAGGGGTAGCGGGGGCTCCCTACCGATTGTTCGGTCGTCTGTTCATCTTGACCAGAAGCGTGACAAGGTGCTGGACAATCGGCCCGGGTGGCGGTCGACTGATGGCAGTGCGTCCAATCCTTGGGGGTGGGGGGTCATGTCGGCTGAACAGACGTCCAGACTCGACCGTGTCGACCGGGCGATCCTGCGGCTGCTGCAGCAGGACGGTCGCGCGTCGATCCGCTCGGTGGCCGAGCGGGTCCATGTGTCCAGGGCGAATGCGTACGCCCGGATATCCAGGATGGTCGAGGACGGCGTCATTCGCGGCTTCACCGCCCGGGTCGACCACGAAAAAGCAGGTCAGGGTGCATCCGCCTACGTCACCCTGAAGATCGTGCAGAACTCCTGGCGGACGGTGCGCGAGCAACTGCTGGAACTGCCCGGCGTCGCGCACATCGCCCTGGTCGGCGGAGACTTCGACGTCCTGCTGCTGGTGCACACCGACGACAACCACGCCCTGCGCGAGCTGGTGCTGGGAAGCATCCAGTCCATCCCGCAGGTGCTCGGCACCCGCACCATGCTGGTCTTCGAGGAGACCGACCAGGTGCCGCCTATTTGATCGCCCGCTCGCCTCCGGGCCGCTTGATCCGGTGCCGACGGTCGGCGCTCCGTCGCTCCTTCGTCGCTCCCGCGCTTCTCCCTTTCGGCACCGGCGCGGCCCTTCGGCTCGGGGCGGATTTGGCGCGGGGCGGGGGTCACTACGGGTGGGGCGGGGCTGGGGCTTCGGAGCAGGGGCTGGGGTTCAGGCGCCGGGGCCGGGGTCACTACGGGTGGGGCGGGGCTGGGCTTCGGAGCCGGGGTTGGGGTTGGGGTTCAAGCGCCGGGGCTGGGGTTCAGGTCCTCCGGCTTGCCGGGGTGCCGGGGTGCCGGGGTGCCCTTTCGGGACGGAGATGCGGCCCTTTGGCGCGCGGTTCCTCGCGCCGAAGGGCCTATCGGGCCCGGAGGCCGTCGAAGGCCAGGTGGACCACCGCGTCCGCGACGCCGTCGGCCGCCTTGAGGCCCGGCCGGTACCACTCCACGATCGAGTTGATCATGCCGAAGAGCAGCCGGGTGGCCAGCCGGGGCTCGACGTCCGCCCGCAGTGAGCCGTCCGCGACGGCGGCCCGCAGCAGCTCGGCCACCTGGTGGTCGAAGTCCCGGCGGCGCTCCAGCGCCCACTGCTCGGTGGCCGTGTTCCCGCGCACCCGAAGCAGCAGGGTGACGTACGGCAGCTCGGTCAGCAGCACCTCGGCGGTGCGCCGGACCACGTGCTCCAGCCGCTCCACCGCCGGGCCCTCGACCGCGCCCGGTTCGGCGAGGATGCCGAACAGCCCGTCCAGGGCCCGCCCGACGGCCAGCCGGAGCAGCTCCTCCTTGCCCCGCACATGGTGGTAGATCGAGGACTTGGAGATCCCGGCCGCCCGGGACAGGTCCTCCATCGACGTGCCGTCGTAGCCGCGTTCGTTGAAGACGTCGACGGTCACCGCGAGCAGCGACTCCACGGTGTACGCGGTACGCGTGGTGTGATCGGCCATCCTCCGAGTATCCCCGCACCCGCTTCGCCGGATGCGCCGGGGTCCGTCGGCCCGCACCGACAGCGCGGGCGACGGCCTAGAATCTGCGGACCAGCGTCCATGGCCAGCAGGGTGGGGTCCAGTCTGATGAGCGCAATACCGGCAGTCGCCTCCGATGTGCCCGAGCAGCGCAGCGAGGAGCCGGGAGCCGCGGCGAGGACCGGCCCGCGCGAACGTGCCCGCGCCCTGGTCCTGCGGTTCGGGCCGGCCGTCTGGTGCTACGCGGTGCTCAAGCTGCTCGGCTTCACCGTCTTCATGAAACTGCTCGCCTACTCGGGCGACTACGTCAAGAAGCACCCCCGGTTCGGCGGCGGCGCGAACCCCTGGGACGTGCTGGCCAGCTGGGACGGCTGGTGGTACCAGCAGATCGCCCAGTTCGGCTACCACCCGGCGCTGGTCCCGATCCCCGGCGGCACCCCCGGGTTCACCATCGAGCAGAACTCGGCCGCCTTCTTCCCGCTCTACCCGGGTCTGATGCGGCTGGTCTCGGACGGCACCGGGCTCGGCCTGTACGGCGCCGGGATGCTGGTCTCGGTGGTGGCATCGTTGTTCGCCGCCGCCGGGATCTACGCGGTGGTGGACCGGCTGGCCGGCCCGCGCGCGGGTGTGATCGCGGCCGGGCTCTGGGCGATCGCCCCGGGCTCCGGCGCCGAGTGGGCGCTCTACTCGGACTCGCTGTTCGTCGCGCTCGCCGCCTGGGCCTGCTACTGCGTGATGACCAGGCAGTGGATCGCCGCCGGCGTGATCACGCTGGTCGCCGGCCTCAACCGGCCGACCGCCGCGGCGCTGATCGGCGCCGTCGGCCTGGCCGCGCTGGTCGAGCTGTACCGGCGCGAGAGCGGCGTCCTGCGCCCGGTGACCGCGATGCTGCTGGCCCCGCTCGGCCTGCTCGGCTACGTCGGCTGGGTGGGCTGGCGGGTGGACGACTGGGGCGGCTACTTCAAGCTCCAGCACGACGCCTGGCTGCACTACTTCGACTTCGGCCGGGGCACCTTCGAGGCGATCCGCGGCGTGCTGCTGGGCCGCTCGGACTATCCGTTCGCCTGGCCGGTGACCGACCTGCTGGCCACCCTGATCGTGCTGACGCTGCCGGTGCTGATCGTGCTGCTGATCCGGCTGCGCCCGCCGCTGGTGCTGACCGCCTACACGCTGGCCACCATCGTCTCGGTACTCGGCAGCCTGGGCATCTTCGGCAACACCTCGCGCTACCTGCTCCCCGCGTTCCCGCTGCTGATCGCCCTCGCGGTGGCGATGCGCAAGCTGAGCTGGCCGGTGCTGGCGGCGGTGCTCGGCACCGGCGCCCTCGCCTCCGGCTGGTACGGCGGCTACGTCATATTCGAGCTCGGCATCCCGTAGACCGGTACCGATCCGACTTCGGGGGCGCGTCCGTTCCGGGCGCGCCCCCGCGCGTCTGCCGGACCGGATCCGCGCACCCTCTTGAGCCGACCGATCGTTCGGTTACTCTGTGACGTGTCCCGTCCTCCCCTCTGAGGAGCGCACACCATGTCCGCAGCGGTCACCCACCCCCTCGTCGCCGAGCTGGTCGCACGCCACCAGGCCACCCTGGACGCCGCGCTCGCCGCCGCCGCGTCGCGCGACTACTGGTCGCCCTACCCCGAGTTCCCGAAGGCGTACGGCGAGAGCGGCGCCGCTGACGGCAAGGCCGCCTTCGAGGCGCTGCTGAACCAGCCGTTCGCCCTCGACGGCCACCCCGCCGACGGCGACCTGATCGGCGGCGAGGCCTCCCCGTACGGCGTCGAGCTGGGCGTCGGCTACCCGCACGCCGAGCCGGACGCGCTGATCGCCGCGCTGACCGCGGCCCGGCCCGGCTGGGCCGCCGCCACCCCGCTCACCCGGGCCGCCGTCTGCCTGGAGATCCTGGCCCGGATCAACGCCCGCTCGCACGAGTTCGCGCACGCGGTGATGCACACCACCGGCCAGGCCTACGGCATGGCCTTCCAGGCGGGCGGCCCGCACGCCCAGGACCGCGGCCTGGAGGCGGTCACCTACGCCTACGCCGAGCAGACCCGGCTGCCCGCCAGCGCCGGCTGGACCAAGCCGCAGGGCAAGCGCGACCCGCTGGTGATGACCAAGGAGTTCACCGTCGTCCCGCGCGGCCTCGCGCTGCTGATCGGCTGCAACACCTTCCCCACCTGGAACGGCTACCCCGGCCTGTTCGCCTCGCTGGCCACCGGCAACCCCGTCCTGGTCAAGCCGCACCCGCGCGCCGTGCTGCCGCTCGCCCTGACCGTGCGGATCGCCCGCGAGGTGCTCGCCGAGGCCGGCTTCGACCCCAACCTGGTCTGCCTCGCCGCCGAGCACGAGGGCGGCGCCGTCGCCCAGACGCTCGCCGTCCGCCCCGAGGTGAAGCTGATCGACTACACCGGCTCCACCGCCTTCGGCGACTGGCTGGAGGAGCACGCTCGGCAGGCCCAGGTCTACACCGAGAAGGCCGGCGTGAACACCGTGGTCGTCGACTCCACCGACGACTACCAAGGCATGCTGAACAACCTGGCCTTCTCGCTCTCCCTCTACAGCGGCCAGATGTGCACCACCCCGCAGAACCTGCTGATCCCGCGCACCGGCATCGACACCGACCAGGGCGCCAAGTCCTACGACGAGGTGGTGACCGACCTCGCCGGCGCCATCGACGGCCTGCTCTCCGACGACGCCCGCGCCGCGGCCGTGCTCGGCGCCGTCGTCAACCCCGGCGTGCTCCAGCGCACGGTCGCCGCGGCCGGCGGCGAGTACGGCGAACTCGCCCTCGCCCCGCGCGTGGTGGCCTCGCCCGAGTTCCCCGCCGCCACCGTCCGCACCCCCGCGCTGGTCAAGCTGGACGCCGACAAGCCGGACGACCGGGCGGTCTTCCGCAGCGAGTGCTTCGGCCCGGTCTCCTTCGCCGTCGCGGTGGAGTCCACCGCCGCCGCGGTCGAGCTGCTGCGCGACACCGTCCGGACCCAGGGCGCGATGACCGCGGCCGGCTACACCACCTCGCCCGAGGTCGAGGCCGCCCTGGTCGAGGCCGCGCTCGACTCCGGTGTCTCGCTCTCGCTCAACCTCACCGGCGGCGTGTACGCCAACCAGACCGCCGCCTTCTCCGACCTGCACGGCACCGGCGCCAACCCGGCCGCCAACGCCGCCTACTGCGACGGCGCCTTCGTCGCCAACCGGTTCCGCACCGTGGAGATCCGCCGCCACAGCTGAGCCGACCGGGTTCCGGGCCCCGGCGATGCCACGCCGGGGCCCGGTTCCGTTCCGCGGAGATTCACAGCCCCGCCCCGCGCCAGCGATGATGGAGACCGGGAGGGCGCCCGGACCGGCGTCCAACCTCCGTCCGAGCACCGGGAGCTGACAGATGACCGCGAAGCAGACCGTCACCGACGTCCTGATCGTCGGGGCCGGACCGACCGGCCTGCTGCTGGCCGGGGACCTCGCCACCGCCGGGGTCCGGGTCACCGTCCTGGAGAAGCGCGACACCGAGTCCAACCTCACCCGGGCCTTCGCGGTGCACGCCCGCAGCCTGGAGCTGCTGGACGCCCGGGGCCTGGCCGACGACCTGATCGCCACCGGCCGCCCGCTCACCTCGCTGCGGCTCTTCGACCGGCTCCGGGTCGACCTCGGCAGCCTCCCGAGCCGCTTCCCGTTCGTCCTGATCACCCCGCAGTACCACACCGAACGCCTGCTCCAGGAGCGCGCGCTGAAGGCCGGCGCGACCATCCTGCGCGGCACCGAGGTCGTCGGGCTGCGGCAGGACGCCGAAGGCGTCACCGTCGAGACCCTCCCGCACCCTTCGGGCGGGGGGACCCCCACGGGCGGCACCACCCACCGGGCCGGCTACGTGGTCGGCACCGACGGCGTCCACTCCACCGTCCGCGACCTGCTCGGCATCCCCTTCCCGGGCGAGTCCGTGGTCAACTCCGTCGTCCTGGCCGACGTCCGGCTGGACCGCGCCCCCGACGAGCTGGTCACCGTCGGCGCCGCCGAGGGCGGCTTCGCCTTCCTCGCGCCGTTCGGCGACGGCTGGTACCGGGTCATCGCCTGGGACCCCGCCGAGGAGCACGCGGACGGCACCCCGCCCCCGCTCGACCGGATCGCCGAGATGACCCGCAACGCCCTCGGCGAGGACTACGGCCTGCACGACGCCCGGTGGAGCTCGACCTTCCACAGCGACGAGCGCCAGGTGCCCAACTACCGCTCCGGCCGGGTATTCCTGGCCGGCGACGCGGCCCACTGCCACTCCCCGGCCGGCGGCCAAGGCATGAACACCGGCCTCCAGGACGCCGCCAACCTCTCCTGGAAGCTCGCCGCCGCCGTCCAGGGCCGGGCCACCGACGCCCTGCTGGACACCTACCAGACCGAGCGGCACCCCGTCGGCAGGTCGGTGCTGCGCACCTCCGGCGCGCTGATCCGCCTCGCCCTCGCCCAGTCCGCCCCCACCCGGGCCCTGCGCGGCGCCCTCACCACCCTGGCCGACCACCTCGACGTGGTCGCCGAGCGGGGCGCCCGGACGATCTCCGGGATCGGCATCCGGTACGCCGCGCCCAGGGACGCCCACCCGCTGGCCGGCCGGCGCGTGCCCGACCTGCGGCTGACCGGCCTGGAGCAGACCCGGGAGGGCGAGCCGGCCGCCCCCGAGCGGCTCTACGAGGCGCTGCGCGCGGGCACGTTCGTCCTGGTCAGCAATGACCAGGTGCCCGCCGCCGGGCCGTGGGCGGGCCGGGTGCTGACCGTCGCACCGGCGGACCCGCACGGCAAGCTGCGCGACACCGTGCTGCTGGTCCGCCCCGACGGCTACGCCGCCTGGGCGGCCGTCGACCCGGGCCAGGGCGAGATCCGCGCCGCGCTGGCCCAGTGGCTCGGCGCCCCCGACGAGGGCTGAGGGTCCGGCGGGGGTGTGGCGGCGGACCGCCGCCACACCCCCGGGTCCGCTCGACCGAAAAGCCCTACCCGCGCGCCTTCTCGTAGTGCCGCGCCGCTTTCACGCGGTTCCCGCAGACCGCCATCGAGCACCAGCGGCGACGCCCGTTCTGCGATGTGTCGAGGAAGTGCAGAATGCAGGCCTCGTGCGCACACTTCTTGATCCGGTGCGCGCCCCGGCCGAGCAGACCCAGGAAATCGTCCACCGCCAGCCAGGCGGCCAGCCACTGCGGCCCGTCCACCTCGACGTGCTCCGCCGGACCCGCCGCGCCGAGTTCGCGCCGCAGCCGCCCGTGCCGCAGCACCTCGTTCAGCCCGGCCGCCGCCGGCCCGCTCACCGCGCCCCGCTCGTCCAGGTCCCGGACGGCCGCGGCGAGCGCCTCCCGGGCCTGCCGCAACGCCACGAGACCCGCCCCATCGGCCCCGCACCGGTCCGCCAGCCCGGCGGAGGAGAGCCAGATCCGCAAGCCGTCCGGCTCGTCCAGCAGGTCGTTCACCGGGGTGCCCGCCCACCGCGTGTTCAGCAGATCGAGCGCGAGCGGCTCGCCGATCAGCGGGCGGGGGTCGTGCGGGTCAGCCGTCCGGTCCGTCATCGGAACACTCCCTCGGTCTCGCCCGGTACCCGATTCTACGTCGCCCGCGGCCACCGAATCGGTGGGGCCCGGAGCATGAATTCCGACCGTTAACTGTATGGAGGCGTCTCCATTCCGTTCTCCACAGTTGACTGTTCTTTAGCAACGAATTGCTTGACCATGAGCCAATTCCCGGAACCCCTCTGACATGTTCTAGCCAGCGTCTCACCCCAGAAACGCCCTGGCCCCTGCCGGCCCCCACATGCCGGCCAGAGGAGGATTCCGTGCGCCCTCGCTCCCTCGCCCTTGTCGCGGCACTTGCCGTCCTGCCGCTGTCCGCGGTCTCGCTCGGCGTGACCGCCGCGCAGGCCGCCCCGGCCCCCAACGCCGCCGCGCCCCGCGTCTCGCTGCCGAACACGGTGACCCCCGCGGTGGCCCGCTCCGAGAAGAAGGGCGACGTCCCCGCCGACCAGCAGCTCTCGGTCGCCGTCAGCCTGAAGCTGCGCGACACCGCCGAGTTGGACCGCTTCCTCGCCGCGATCGCCACCCCCGGCACCCCGGAGTTCGGCAGGCACCTGACGCCGCAGCAGTTCACCGAGCGGTTCGGCCCGACCCAGGCCGCCGTCGACCAGGTCCGCGCCTTCCTGACCGCCCAGGGGCTGACGGTCTCCGGGGTCAGCGACAACCGCCAGGTGGTCGACGCGCACGGTACCGCCGAGCAGATCGCCCAGGCCTTCGGCACCCACGAGAGCGCCTACCTGGACCCGCAGCAGCAGCGCACCTTCTTCGCGAACGACGCGGCCGCCTCCGTCCCGGCCGCGCTCGCCGACGTGGTTCAGGGCATATCCGGCCTGAACAACCACACCGTCCGGACCACCCGCAACGTCAAGCCGTCCACGCCCGCCGCCCCCGCCGGGACCCTGGCCGCCCCCAGCGGCTTCGGCCCGAGCCAGTACGACGGCGCGTACAACCTGAACAAGACCGGCGCCGACGGCACCGGCGTCAGCGTCGCGCTCTGGGAGTTCGACGGCTACAGCGCCAACAACCTGAAGACCTACGACACCCAGTACGGGCTGACCGGTCCGGCCGTCTCCACCGTGTCGGTGGACGGCGCGAACTACGACTCCCACCCGGGCGAGGGTCAGGGCGAGGTCGAGCTGGACAGCGAGATCGTGCGCGGCGTCGCCCCCAAGGCGACCCAGCTGGTCTACGAGGCCCCCAACAGCGACCAGGGCGAGATCGACATGGCCGCCAAGATCGTCGCGGACAACCGGGTCTCGGTCATCTCCATCTCCTGGGGCTCCTGCGAGCCGGACACCACCGCCTCCTCCATGACGGCGGTCGACAACTCCTTCAAGCAGGCCGCCGCCCAGGGCATCTCGATCTTCTCGGCCTCCGGCGACGACGGCTCGCGCGACTGCACCCGCTCCACCAGCGGCTCCGGCGTCAAGGCCGTCGACTTCCCGGCGTCCAGCCCGCACCAGACCGGCGTCGGCGGGACCAACCTCAAGGTCTCCGGCAGCGCCTACTCCTCCGAGAGCGCCTGGAGCACCGCCGGCGGCGGCGTCTCCACCGTCTTCGCCAAGCCGAGCTGGCAGACCGGCACCGGCGTGAGCGGCACCATGCGCACCGTCCCGGACATCTCCTCCAACGCCGACCCGGCCAGCGGTTTCGCCATCTACACCGTCGGCGGCTGGCAGGTCTACGGCGGCACCAGCGCGGCCGCCCCGCTGTGGTCCGGCTACGCCGCCCAGTTCAACCAGAAGGCCAAGGCGGCCGGACAGCCCGTCCTCGGCGAGGCGAGCCCGCGGCTGTACGCCGTGGCCAACAGCAGCAGCTACGGCAGCGCGTTCCACGACGTGACCACCGGCAAGAACCAGGACTTCTCCACCAAGGCCGGCTACGACCAGGTCACCGGCTGGGGCAGCCCGATCGCCGACGCCCTGAACGCGGCGCTGCTCGGCAGCACCACCACGCCGCCCACCGACGGCTGCACCTCGGCCCAGCTCATCGGCAACGGCGGCTTCGAGACCGGCACCGCCGCGCCGTGGACGACGTCCACCGGCGTGGTCGACAACTCCTCCGGCGAGGCCGCGCACTCCGGCTCCTGGAAGGCCTGGCTGGACGGCTACGGCAGCGCCCACAGCGACACCCTGGCGCAGACCGTCTCGATCCCGGCCGGCTGCAAGGCCACGCTCTCCTTCTGGGTGCACATCGACACCGCCGAGTCCGGCAGCACCGCGTACGACAAGCTGACCGTCCAGGCCGGCTCGACCACGCTGGCCACCCTGTCCAACGCCGACGCGGCCACCGGCTACGTCCAGAAGTCCTTCGACCTCTCGGCCTTCGCCGGCCAGACGGTGACGGTGAAGCTCACCGGCACCGAGGACTCCTCCCTCAAGACCAGCTTCGTGATCGACGACGCCGCGCTCAGCGTCTCCTGATCACCGCGGTGGCCCCACACCGTCGGGGCGGTCCTCGTGCGGACCGCCCCGACGGTGTGTTTCCGTTCTGTTTCAAGATCGATAACCCTGCGGTCGACCGCTCGTGACCACTGTCATACGCACGACTGATGACGTAGCCTCTCGACCGTGCATAGGGTTCCCCACAGCTCGGTGAAGCCGTTCACGGCGCGCCTCGGCGCCGGACCTGCCGCGCCGAACCCGCTTGCTGGGGAAGGTAACCGCATGGGCTCACAACACCCCCAGGACGCCCGGCTCCGGCTGGTCGGACCGCGCCCCGGCGCGCCCGCACCCGCCCCCGTGCCCCCCGTCACCACCACGACCGCCGTCACCACCACGACCGCAGCCACCACCGCGACCGCCACCACCACCCCGGGCACCGGCCGACCAGCCCCCGCCGGGGGCTTCGCCGACACCCTGCACCTGGCGATCGAGGCCAGCGGCCTGAGCCTCGACCGGATCCGCGCCGCCCTCGCCCAACGCGGCGTCAGGGTCAGTGTGACGACGCTGAGCTACTGGCGGCGTGGCCGCAGCCAGCCCGAGCGGGCCAGCTCGCTGCGCGCCGTCCACCTGCTGGAGGAGCTGCTCGGCCTGCCGCACTCCACGCTCTCCGCACTGCTCGGCCCGCCGCGCCCGCGGGGCCGCTGGGCCGCCGCCGCCAACACCGCGCACCTGCGGCTGGAGGACGTCTGGCCGGGGGAGCAGGAGATCGCCGACGTCTTCGCCGAGCTGGACGCCCCGCCGGTCGGCGAGCTGGAGCGGCTGAGCATCCACGACTCCTACTACGTCGACGCCGAGCGCCGCGGCAACCTGCTGCGGATGCGCCAGGTGGTCCGCGCCACCGTCGGCGGCGTCGGCCGCTGCCTGGTCGTGCACAAGGCGGACGAGGAGGCCACCGGCTGCCCCGAGATCACCTCGGTCCGGCACGGCCGGCTCGGCCGGGTCCGCCGCAGGCCGAAGGTCGGTCTGGTGGTCGGCGAGCTGATGCTGGACCGCCCGCTCGGACAGGGGGACAGCACGGTCTTCGAGTACGAGGTGGAGATCCCGCCCGGCGGCCCGACCATGGAGTACAGCCGCCGCTTCGCCATCCCGGTGCGCGAGTACGTGCTCCAGGTGCACTTCGACCCGGCGGCCGTGCCCGTCCACTGCGAGCGCTACGACCGCGCCCCGGGCGAGGACGTCGACCGGCGCCGCGAGCAGCTGTGGATCGGCGCCTCCGCCAGCGCCCACGTGCTCGCCCCCGACCAGCAACCGGGCCACGTCGGCATCCGCTGGGAGTGGGAGTAGCGCGGCTCCGAGCACCGCCCGGCGCGGTCGGGGCGGCGGCGGTGTCGCTCACGCCCTCCCCTCCGTCCTGCGGTCACTCGTGGCTCGGCCCCCGCCGAGGTACGTCCCCGCGCCCCCGCCGACCACCGGCGCCGCCGACCAGCGCCCCGGCCGTGCCGCGCCGCCGACCAGCGCCCCCACCCTGCCGAGCCCCGAGCAGCGCCCCGACGACCGTGCCGCGCCACCGACCAGACCGCGTGGACCGGGCCCACGTCCGGCGACTTCAGCGCCCGGGCCGGCAGTACGAACGCACCGACGTACCCGACCGCGGCCACCGCGCCGGCGGCGTACGCCCTGGAAGCGGCCGGCAGCCGGGACCACCTGTTCACCGCCCAAGGCGTTCCGGAACCTGCTCACCGAGGCCTACCTAACCGCTTCGAAGCCCCCTATCGGTTGACGTGGCGTCAGACTAACCGCTACCGTTCATTGCACAGGTTAGGGAGCGGGCGCCCCGGGCGCCCCGGGCCACGGGAGTGATAAGCCATGTCCAGCACCACCACCAGCACCCTGCAGACCGGCCACATCGGCCTGAACGTCACCGACCTCGACCGCTCGACCGCCTTCTACCGCGGCGTCCTCGGCCTGGAGCTGATGAACGAGGGCACCGACCCCGAGCGCCGCTTCGCCTTCCTGGGCCGCGACGGCCGCCTGGTGATCACCCTCTGGCAGCAGAGCGCCGGCACCTTCCCCACCGCCGCCCCCGGCCTGCACCACCTCTCCTTCCAGGTCGACAGCCTCGACGAGGTCCGCGCCGCCGAGCGGCTGCTGCGCGAGCTGGGCGCCGAGTTCGCCCACGACGGCGTCGTCCCGCACAGCGAGGGCGCGGCCTCCGGCGGGATCTTCTTCACCGACCCCGACGGCATCCGGCTGGAGATCTACACCCCGAAGGGCGTGGCGGAGACGGGCGCCACCGCGCCCACCGGGGCGGCCCCCACCTGCGGGTTCTTCTAGGCCGGCCGACCGGACCGGGAGGCCGCCGCCATGACGGACAGCAGCACGCCGTACCACCCGGGCGAGCGCGCGGTGCAGGCCCGGGCCGGCCGCGTGGAGCGCGCCGACCACTCCGGCCGCGCGATCGGCCGCACCATCCCGGCCGTGGCCGCCCGCTTCCTGGCCGAGCGCCAGGTCCTGGTGCTCGGCGCCGCCGACGCCGACGGCCGGCTCTGGGCCACCCAGCTCACCGGCGGCCCGGGCTTCCTGCGGGCGCCCGACGAGACGACCCTCACGGTGGCGGCCGGGCCCGCCGCCGAGGACCCGTTGGCCGCCGTCCTGGCCGGTCCGGCCGAGGTCGGCACCATCGCACTGGACCCGGCCGGCCGGCGCCGGATGCGGCTCAACGGCCGCTCCGTGCCGGACGGCCGCGGCGGCCTGGTGATCGCCGCCGACCAGGTCTACGCCAACTGTCCGAAGTACATCCAGCGCCGCAGCCCGCTGGAGCTGTCGGCGGGCACCCCGCACGTGGTGGCCGCCGGCCCGGTCCTGTCCACCGCCCAACAGCTGACCGTGGCCACCGCCGACACCTTCTTCATCGCCACCGCCGGCCCGGACGGCCGGGTGGACGCCTCGCACCGGGGCGGCAATCCCGGCTTCCTCCGGGCCGTCGGCCCGGACCGGCTGCGCTGGCCCGAGTACGCCGGTAACAGCATGTTCATGACGCTGGGCAACCTGGAGCTCGACCCGCGCGCCGGACTGCTGCTGCCGGACTTCGAGACGGGCGGGGCACTGCTGATCACCGGCGAGGCCCGGACCGACTGGTCCGAACGGTCGGCGGCTGGCCTGCCGGGGGCCGAGCGGGTGGTCGACCTCACCGTCACCGGCGTCCTCGAACTGGCCGACGCCACCCCGCTCACCTGGACCGGCCCCGAGTACTCCCCGGCCAATCCGCCGGCCGCCGCCTGACCACCGGGAGGCTCCCGGCGCCCGTCCGGCCGCGGCCGCCGGGAGCTGACCGCGCGTCGGACCACCCCGGCACTACCGCCTCCCGTTTCCGCGCGCCACGCCCGGGCGCCGAACGGTCGTCACCCGGGCGGCTCAACCCGCCGCGCCGAGTACCCGTCCGATTTGGGACTTTGGTCCCGATGACACGCGATACCGGCCCGGGAAGGTCACTCCTGTCGTGCCATCAGGACTGACCGGGAAAGAGGCGAGGAATGACCCCTACCGAGCAATCGACCCCGTTGCTGGAATTCGACGAGGTCGCGCCGGACGAGGACTGCATATGCGGGGGCTGCCGTGACCGCCGCCGCGCCCGGCTGCACGCCGCACCGGTGCACGACGGCGGGCACGCCGCGGCCCGGAGCACCCGCCGCCGGGCAGCGGTGCTGATGGCCGCGGTCGGCACCGTGCTGGGCGGCGGGGCGGCCGGCGCCTCGGCGGCCCCCGCACCCACCCCCGGTGGCAACAGCGCCGCCGAGGCGCCGACCACGCCGCAGGGCGGGGTCAGCGGTCTCCACGGCGAGGCCCCCGGCGCCCGCGCCACCGCCGCCCCCCGGGCCACCGCGCAGCCGCTCACCCGGGCACAGATCATCGAGCGGGCGCAGGGCTGGGTCGCCCAGAAGGTCCCGTACAGCATGAGCCGCTACTGGTCCGACGGCTACCGCCAGGACTGCTCCGGCTTCGTCTCGATGGCCTGGGGCCTGGGAAGCAGCCAGACCACCTGGACGCTGCCCGACTTCGCCGACCGGATCACCAAGGCGGACCTCCAGCCCGGCGACATCCTGATCTACAACAACCCGGCCAACCCACAGGCCGGCTCGCACGTCACCGTCTTCGGCGGCTGGACGGACTCCTCCCGCACCCGCTACCTGGCCTACGAGCAGACCTCCCCCGGTACCACCCGGCGGGACACCCCGTACGCCTACTGGCAGAACTCCGCCTCGTACGTCCCGTACCGCGCCAAGGCGCTCTCGGGCGGCACCAGCAGCGACGGCTCCGCGTCGACCGCCTATCCCGGCGCCGACAGGTTCGGCCCGGGCGCGAACAACGCGTACGTCACCAAGCTCGGCCAGATGCTGGTCCAGCGCGGCGGCGGCCGGTTCTACACCGAAGGGCCCGGCCCGCGCTGGGGCGAGGCCGACCGCAGGGCCACCGAGGCCTTCCAGCTCGCCCAGGGCTGGCGCGGCAGCGAGGCCGACGGCATCCCGGGCAAGGACACCTGGGACTACCTGGTCAACCACAAGGGCCGCGACATCGCCGCGGCCACCACCCCGCTCCCGCCGCCCCCGGCCACCCCCGGCCCCGGTGACGGGGTGCCCGGCTTCCCCGGCGCGGACGCGTTCCGCCCGGGGGCCGACGACGCCTCCGTCACCCTGCTCGGCGAGCAGCTGGTCCGCGCGGGCTTCGGCCGCTTCTACACCCAGGGCCCCGGGCCGCGCTGGACGGAGAGCGACCGCCAGGCCGTCCAGGCCTTCCAGCAGGCCCAGGGCTGGCGCGGCGTCGAGGCCGACGGCTACCCGGGGCCGGACACCTGGCGCCGGCTGTTCGACCGGTAGGCGCGTCAGGCGCCCGTGGGCCCGCCCGGCCGGGGAACACCGGGCGGGCGGCCCGACATCCAGTGGAAGAGCCCCATCGCCACGCTGGTCGCCAGGTTGAAGCTGGAGACCCCGGGCTGCATCGGCACCGCGACCAGCCGGTCCGCGCGCGCCTTCAGCTCCGCCGAGACGCCGTGCCGCTCGGTGCCGAAGGCGAGCAGCGCGTCGTCCGGCACGGCCACCGTCCGGATGTCCGCCCCCTCCGGGTCCAGCACGTACAGCGGGCCGGCGGGCAGCTCGGACAGCGCCAGCCGTTCGACCGCGGTGGCGAAGTGCAGGCCGGCGCTGCCCCGCACCACGTTCGGATGCCAGGGGTCGAGGTCCCCGGTGGTCACCACCCCGGTGGCGCCGAAGCCGGCCGCCAGCCGGATCACCGCCCCCACGTTGCCCAGGTTGCGCGGGTTCTCCAGCAGGACGACCGGCGCCGTCCGGGGCCGCCGGCCGAGGACCGCCAGGTTGGCCCCGGTGGTCGGGCGGCCGGCCAGCGCGATCACCCCGGTGGGGTGCAGCCTGGGCACCAGCGTCCGCAGCTCCGGCTCCGGCAGCTCCGTGGCCAGGCGGGCCAGCGCGGGGGCGACGTCCTCGGCCAGTTCGGCGGCGAGCGCCAGCAGCGCGGTCCGGTCGGCGGTCAGCACCTGCCGGACGTCCCCGCCGAAGCGCAGCGCGTGCTTGAGTGCGTGGAATCCGTCCAGCAGCACCGTGTCCGGTGCCGCCGCGCCCGCCCGCCAGGCGCGTACCGGCTCGTCGTTCATGCCGCTCACTCTGCCACTCCCGGCTCGACGGGCCGACCGGCGGCCCCGTCCCGGCCCGACGCGCCCACCCGCCCCGCCCCGCCTCCGGGGCCTAACGTGCCGTGGACTCCCGCGCGCGCTGCTCCGCGGTGGCCGAGCCGCCCCCGCGCAGCGCCCGCTCCAGGTCCTTCAGCGCCTGGAGCAGCAGGCGGGTGCTCGTCCGGACCACCTCCCGCTGCACGCTCGCCGGCGCCCCGGCCAGCCGCTCCTCCAACCGGGCCTGCGCCTCCCGCACGGCGTCGAACTCCACCGGACGCTCGGTGAGCAGCGCGGCCGCCGCCAGCGCGGTGGCCAGCCGCAGTTCCTCGGCGAACCCGGCCGCGCCGGGCACCGGTTCGGCGTCGGCGGTGGGCAGATGGGCCTCCAGCAGCACGGCGACCCGCCCGAGGTGGCCGACCGCCGCCCGGGCCCGGTCCCACTGGCGGCGGCTGACCCCGGGCAGTCCGGAGGCGTGCCGGCCGGGCTCCGCGTCGGCCCGCTGCATGGCCTGGAGCAGCTCGGAGCGGGCCTCCCGGGAGTCCAGCAGCGCCGAGCGGACCTCCCGCCCGCGCGGGGCGCCCGGGTTCTCGTAGACGGCGAGCACCGCACCCGCGTAGCGCCCGGCGGCGGCCAGCCACTCGGCCAGCCGCTCCCCGAGCCGGGCGGTCTGCCAGGTCGGGAACAGGGCGTAGGCGAGCAGCGCGACGGAGCCGCCGAGGAAGGTCAGACCGACCCGCTCGAAGGCGGTGACCAGCGGGTTCCCCTCCTGCAGGCCGAGCAGGAAGACGACGTACGAGGAGATGCAGACCGTCATCAGCGCATAGCCGGTGCGCAGGGTGAGGTACGCGCCGCCGATGCAGAGCACCGCGAGCGCGGCCAGCACCCACTCGCCGGGGTGGGCGAGCTGGACCACCAGGGTGGAGACGGCGACGCCGACCATCGTCCCGGCCAGCCGTGCCACCCCCCGGCTGTAGGTCTGCGCGAAGTCCGGCCGCATCACCATGGCGGCGGTCATCGGGGCCCAGTACCCGTGCTCGAAGCCGACCAGCCGGGCGAGCAGGTAGGCGAGCACGACGACCCCGGCGAGCCGGACGGCGTGCTGGAAGACCGCCGAGTGCGGCTGGAGCTGGCGCCGCACCGCGCGCAGGGCGACCGGCAGCATCCGGGAGAGCGGCGGCTTCAGCAGTGCCCCGCCGGCGCCGACCACGGGCGTGCTGATGGTGTCCTCGTCGCCGCGGTCCAGGGCGTCGGCGGCCTTGCGCAGCAGCCCGGCCAGCCGGCGGGCGGCCCGGCGCGCGGCGCCCTGCAGCTCCGGCCCGTCGGCCGGGGCGGCCAGCGTGAGCGCCGGGGCGGAGCGGGGCAGTCGCAGCGGATCGCCGGTGCGGACGGCGCGTGCCAGGGCGTCCATCGCCTCGGCGGCGGCGGCCAGCACGGCCCGGGCCCGGTCGCGCTCTGGTCCCTCCTCGGGGGCGCCGACCTTGGGGTCGGCGATGGCGGCCAGGGTCGGGCGGACGCGTTCGGCGATGCCGCGCAGTCCGCGCAGCTCGGGCGGTCGGCGGCGGTCCTGCCAGGGCGTCAGCGCGGCCGCGTGCCGGGCCGTCATGAACGGTGCCGGATCGACGTGTGAGGTCGGGTCCTGGCGCAGCCGCCGTGCGTAGTCGGCGAGTTCGGCGTAGGTGTCGGCGAGCGCCTCCCGCTGGGCGGTCCAACTGCCGATCGGCCAGAGGGTGATGACGGCCGCCTGGACGGCGCCGCCGAGCGCGCAGACCAGCCCGTGGCCGAGTGCGGCCGGCACGCTGACCGGGAGTTGGACCACGACCAGCATCACCGAGAGGGTGTTGGCGGCGACCACCCCGGCGGTCGGCCCGATCGCCCAGGCCAGGCCGGCCCCGAAGGCCCAGACCGCGAGCAGCACCGGGAACGCTCCGGTCACCCCGGCCGCCAGGTAGCCGAGGAAGGTACTGGTGCCGAGCCCGATCCCGGCCGCGACGGCGAGCGTGGGCCGGGGGCGGAAGCTGCGCTGGAAGGTGGCCGTCCCGGCGATGAACGCGCCCATCGCGGCCGAGGTGGCGAGCCGGGCCCCGCCCAGTGCCAGGGTCGGGAAGAGCACCAGGGCGACGGCGACGGCGCCGCGGGCCGCGCGCTTGGGGTCGGTGAGCGCCCGGTCCAGGGTCAGTCCGGTCCGCGCGGTGTCTCGCAGTGCGGCAAACCAGGACATAGCGGTCAGCTTAGGTGAGCGGTGCCTTCCGGCGGCGCAGGCTCCGGACGCGCGCCCCCAGGCCCCCGAACCGCGCGCCCGCCCAGAGCAGCACCCCGGTCGGCACGAAGACCACGTCCGCCGCGACCATCGCCAGCGAGAACACCGGCAGTCCCAGCAGCACCGCGATCCCCAGGTGCTCGGCCATCATCACCACCAGCAGCGCGTTCTTGACCCGCCGGTGGACCAGCGTGAACGGGAACGCCACCTGCAGCAGCACCGTCCCGTACGAGACCAGAAAGACCGGCAGCAGAGCCGAGCCGACCAGCCCGGACAGCCCCGGCCAGGGCGTGAAGTAGTCCAGGTGCAGCGGGTAGTAGAGCGCGGTGCCGTCCTGCCAGCGCGAGCCCTGCACCTTGTACCAGCCGGCCGTGGCGTAGATCAGCACCACCTCGGTGGCGATCACCAGCATCGCGCAGTTGTGCACCATGTTCGCCAGCGCGTCGAGCACCGCCCGCGGCTCACCGTCCGGTCGCAGCCGTCCGAGCACCCACCAGAGCCCGGCCACCGCCCACAGGCCCCAGAACACCGGCGCCCAGCCGACCCGGGGGAAGGCGGCGGTCGTCCAGGTCAGACTCTCCCCGGAGAAGGCGCCGAGCTGGCAGACCAGCAGCACCGCGCCCAGCACCGCCCAGAGCAGCACCCCGGACCGCCCCGCGGCCGACCGCCGGGCGTCCAGCGACCAGACCTGCGCGCAGCGGGTGAAGACCAGGTAGACCGCCATCAGATGGACGACGTTGTCGCCGCCGTCCCCGAGGAAGACGTTGCGGTTCTGCAGCGACAGCACGGTGACCAGGAACAGCACGGTGCTCGCCCTGGTCCGCCAGCCCAGCAGGACGGCGAGGGCGGCCAGCACCGCCAGGTGGTAGACCAGCTCGAACCAGAGCCGCCCACCGAACCACGGCAGCACGGTCAGCGCCCCGTTGTCGGCCAGCAGCCGCTCGGCCAGGTCGAGCGACCAGGGCGAGGTGTCGCCGTAGAGCAGCCGCCGGTTGGGCCACTCCCGCAGCAGGAAGGCCAGCCAGACCAGCCCGAAGCCGATCCGCACCGCCGCCGCCTGGTGGCGCCCCAGCGCCCGTCCGGTGAACGCCGCGAAGGCCCGCGCCGCCGCGGCGCCGAGCCCCGGGCCGGGCCGCCCGGGGGCCGGCTCCGCCCCCGGGTCCGTGTGCGGCGGGCCGGCATCGGGGTACGCCACGGCCGAAGGCTGGGCCAGGGCGCCGTCGAGGAGCTGCGGCCCGACCGTCGGCGACACCTCGTTCACCCGAGCCCCCGGTAGTCCTCGTCGTCCACCGGCCACCACGGCAGCTCCCGGACCTTGGGCGCGGGCGGCGCGGCCTCCCCGCTCCAGCCCGGCGGCGGGACGGTCGCGGCCGTCACCCGGAACTCGATCTGCAGGATCCGCTCGCCGTCGACGCTCCGGCCGATCCGCTGCAGCGCGATCCGCTTCAGGTACTGCTCGGCCAGCTTGCCGCGCGGATTGGTCAGCGTGTCGTCCTGCGCGCTGTGCGAGCCCTCGTAGAAGTCCCAGGCCCGGCGGAGCAGGTTCTGGTCGGCATGGCTGGGCGCGGGGTTGCCGCGGATCGCCGCGACGTCCCGGACGGTCAGCCCGGTCCAGTCGTGGGTCCGGGTCGCGCCGCCGGCCGCGACCGTGCGCACCCGGGCGTCCAGACTGACGTTCTGCTGCAGCGGGTTGGGCGCGAACAGCTTCCAGTTCTGCTCGAACTCCGGGTACACCAGGCCGTCGACCTGCTCCCGGTACTCCCGGGAGGCCGAGTTGGCCGGGGCCACGTGCAGGAACACCGCGGCGAGGAACAGCCCGGTGCCGGTCACCAGCACGGCGGCGGCCACCCCGAGCACGGCCAGCGCCGGCGTCGACCAGACCCGCCCGCCGGGCGGTGCCCCGGTGTTCTCGGCCATGGCCCTCCCCAGCCCTCGGCCGGGAGGTGCCCTCACCCCGCCGGACGTGCGCCGCCGGTCCCGTCCCGGCTCGGTCGCGCGCCCATCCTGCCCTACCGGGGGGCGGTCGGTGCCGCGGCGGGGGAGGGAACCGCGCCGGACCTACAGGACGAAGGCGTCCCGGCCGTCGCTGCTCACCATCGGGCGGCCGGCGCCCTCCCACGCGTACATCCCGCCGTCCACGTTGACCGCGGCCCGGCCGTTCTGCACCAGGTACTGGACGACCTGCGCGGAGCGCCCGCCGACCCGGCAGAGCACGTAGAGCTTCTCGTCCGGCAGCTCGCCGAGGCGGGCGATCACCTGACCCATCGGGATGTGCAGCGCACCGTCCACGTGACCCGCGTCCCACTCGTCCTGCTCACGGACGTCCAGCAGGGCGGCGTCGACGGGGACGGCGGCGGCTTCGGCGGTGGGGATCTGCGCGAACATCGTCTGGTTCTCCTGGGGCTCGGTCCGGTCCGCTCCATTGTCTCCCACCGGCTGCCCGCCGAGCAGCCGTTCCAGCTCGGCCTGCTGGGCGGACGCCTTGGCCAGCAGCTGGTCGGCGAGCTCCTCCAGCAGGCCGTCCGGGTCCTGCGGGGCGAGGGCGAGCAGCTGGCCCATCGCGGTGTTCTCCAGCCTGACCTGCTCGGTGGCGGTCTCGGCGATCTTGGCGGTGAGCCACTCCAGCCGCCGGCGCAGCCAGCCGAACCGGTCGGGGGAGTCCACCGCGGGCGCCGCCTCGGGGGCGGTGGACCACTCGGCGGCGAGACCCTCCAGCGCGGCGGTGTCGCCGTACGCGTAGGCCTCGTTGACCCGGGCGATGAAGGCGGCCCGGCGCTGCTGCTCGGCCTGGTCGGTGGTGAGGTCGGGGTGGGCGCGGCGGACGAGCTCGCGGTAGATCCGCTGGGCGTCCCGGCCGGGCCGCACCCGGGTCGGCGCGACCGGCGCCGCGGTGGCCGCCTCCTGCTCCTGGACGCTGTCGAACAGCGCGTCCAGGTCGGGCAGTTCGTCCACCCGTTGACGCGCCTCGGCGGCCCGCCGGAGGTCCTCGGGGTGCCCGGTACGGGTGGCCACCGTCTCGGCGATCAACGCGTCCAGCTCGTCCAGCCGGGCGTAGAGCGGGCCGAGCAGCTGATGGTGGATCAGGGCGAAGTTGTCGATCTCGACCCGCAGGGTCTGCATGTCGACGTCCATGGTGAGCCAGGCGAGTTCGGCGGCGGCGACCCGCTCCTCCAGCTCCTGCTGCTCCGGATCCGTCCAACGGGCGGGGCTCTGCGCGGTCACGTCTCGCCTCTGTCTCGTCCTGCCGGCTCGTCCTGCTGCCGTGCCGTCCGCCGTACCGGGAGCGGCACGCCCGCCCCGCGGGGCGGCCCGGCCTGCCACCCTACCTCCGCGCGCGCTGCTCCGACCGGGTGGACCGGGAGCGCGGGCGCGCGTCCACCCCGGGACGCGCAACAAGTACTGATGAATCTCCTCGTTTCGCTATCGAGCCCGGCCCTCTCCGTGCTTCGCTGGTACGCACAGCGTGCCTCCTCCGGAGAGACGGCCACCTCCAGGCGTGGCGGCCAGGCGGGAGCAGACCGAATCCATGGTGGACGAGCCCAGCTCAACACCGCGTCCGGCGGCCGTCACGGCCGGATCCGGAGCCGCACCGGGTGACCAGCCCTCAGGGGTGGTCGCGCTGGTCCGGCTCGCCCTGGTCCTGGTCGACCGGACGGGCCGGGTCGCGCAGTGGAGCAGGGCCGCCGAGGAGCTGTTCGGGCACCGCGCCGACGTCACCCACGACCGCCCCGCCTCCGGCCTGCTGCCCGCCGTCGAGCCGCGCAGCGTCCCCGGACCGGCCGCCGCCCCCGCCGTCCGGCACCGCCGCGACGCGCTGGACACCCTGGCCGAGCTGACCGCCGCCGACCGCCCGTGGGCCGGGCAGATGCCCGTCGTCGACCGCGAGGAGCACCTGCGCGACGTGCTCTGGTGGGCCTATCCGCTACCCGGACCGAGCGGCGGCCTGCTGGCCCTGGCCGCCGACGCCCGCCCGCTGCGCTCCGCCGGGCCGCGGCTCGCGCTCGGCGAGCGCCTGCTGCCGTTCGCCGCCACCCCCGCCGCCCGGGGCGGCTTCCACCGGCTCACCGCCGCCCTCACCGCACCCGGCCACGCGGTGCCCGAGCCGCTCGCCCGGCTGCTGCCGGCCGGCTCCGCCGACCGCCGGGCCCAGCTGCTCGACGGGCTGGCCCGGGCCGGCCTGCCCGCCCTGCGGCTGGACGCCACCACCGTGCTCCCCGTGCTGCCGGCCGATCCGCAGACCGGCACCGCGCACGCGGCCGCGGGCATCGGCCGCCGCTACCCGACCGCCCAGCAGCGCGCCACCCGGCTCGGCCCGCCCCCGCAGCCCGAGCAGTCCGCCCCCGGCCGGCGGCCGGCCGGCCCGCTGCCCGTCCAGCGCGAGGCCGCCGACCGCCCCGCCGCACCCGCCGCCCGGCCCGCCGGCGCCGTGAGCGGCGTGCCGGCGGCCGTCCCGACCGTCCCGGCACCGCCCAGAGGAGGCGCCGCCATCGAGCAGGCCGCCGTCGAGTCGTCCGCCAACGGCCACCAGGTCCACCGCGGCGACCAGGTCCCACCCGTCGCCGTCCCCTCCCCCGCCCCCGCCGAGGTCCCGGGCGGCGCGGGCGGCGCCCTGCCGGCCGGCCGGCTCACCCCGTTCCTGACCAACGGCCAGGCCGGGGAGCAGCTGGCCCTGCTCAACGAGGTCGGCGGCAAGGTCGGCACCACCCTGGACCTCGGCTTCACCGCGCGCGAGCTCTGCCAGGTGCTCGTCCCCCGGGTCGCCGACTTCGCCTGCGTCGACCTGGTGGACGGCCTGATCTCCGACTCCGAGCTGCCCCAGGCCCGGCCGGACGACGACACCATGCTGCGCCGGGTCGCCCTGGTCAACAACGACTCCGCCGGCCAGTGGGACCACGTCCTCGCCGAGGGCTCGCTGGTCGCGATGCCCCGCCACACCCCGCCCGGGATGGCCCTCCAGCTCAACCAGCCGGTCCTGGTCCCGGTGGTCAGCGAAGACGTCGCCGTCGACTACGCCGCCGCGCTCGGCGGCGTCCGGCTCGCCTCGGTGGTCTCCGGCCGCTCGATGCTGGTGGTGCCGCTCTCCGCCCGGGGCACCGTGCTCGGCATCCTCAAGCTGCTCCGGCTGCCCGACCGCACCCCCTTCGACGAGGGCGACGCCGCCACCCTCAAGGAGCTGGCCGCCCGCGCCGCGCTCTCACTGGACAACGCCCGGCTGCACCGCGCCGAGTCCAAGGTCGCCACCACCCTGCAGCGCTCGATGATCCCGACCCGCCCGCCGCAGATCCCCGGTGTGCAGATCGCCCACCGCTACCTGCCGGGCGACCCCAAGGCCGAGGTCGGCGGGGACTGGTTCGACGCGATCCAGCTGCCCGGCAGCCGGGTCGCCCTGGTGGTCGGCGACGTGATGGGCCACGGCATCCACTCGGCCGCCGCGATGGGCCGCTTCCGCACCGCGATGCAGACCCTCGCCGCCCTGGACCTGCCGCCCGGCCAGCTGCTGCGCCACCTGGACAACCTGGCCCAGAAGCTCGGCGACGACCACCTGGCCACCTGCCTGTACGCGGTCTACGACCCGATCAACCGGACCTGCGAGCTGGCCAGCGCCGGCCACGTCCCGCCGGTGCTGGTGCACCCGGACGGCACCGGCGAGCTGCTGGAGATCCCGGCCGGGGCGCCGATCGGCGTCGGTGGGGTGCCGTTCGTCGCCAAGACCATCGACGTCTCGGACGGCTCGATGCTGGTGCTCTGTACCGACGGCCTGGTCGAGGTCAGGGGCGGCGACATAGGGACCGGGCTGGCCGCGCTCTGCGGCAACCTGATCGACCCGCAGCGCAGCCCCGAGGAGGCCTGCGACGTCGTCCTGGACCGGCTGCACTCGGACGACCGCAAGGACGACGTCGCCCTGCTGGTGGCCCGCTTCGACGGCGTCGCGCCGACGGAGGTCGCCACCTGGGACCTCACCGTGGACCACCGCGAGGTCCGCCGGGCCCGCGCGCTGGTGCGCGAGCAGCTGACCGGCTGGCACCTGGAGGGGCTCCGCGACACCGCCGAGCTGCTGGTCAGCGAGCTGGTGACGAACGCCGTCCGGGTCGCCAGGGACCGCGTCCAGCTCCAGCTGATCCGGGTGGACAAGCTGCTGGTCGAGGTCAGCGACGACAACCACAACCTGCCGTCGCTGGAGCCCGCCGAACAGCTCGGCGAGACCGGTCGCGGACTGACGCTGGTCACCAAGCTCGCCGAACGCTGGGGCACCGCCCGCAAGGCGGTCGGCAAGGTGGTCTGGTTCGAGCTGCCGATCATTTAGCGCCCACTCGGGGCCGGCGGTGCATGTCCGGCGGTGCACGGCCGGGGCTACGCCCGGGCCGCGCCTGCCGAGCGGCGGCGGCCGGCCTCGGTGGCCACCTCGATCGAGGCGGCCGCGGCCACCGAAGCCGCCGCGCCGACCCCGGCCAGCACCCGCGGCCAGAAGTCCCCGAACACCTCCACCGAGACGGCGATCAGCAGCGCGGTGATCACCGCGACGACGTGCTCCAGGCCCGCCAGGTTCGGCAGGACGAGCGCCTCGCCGACCATCAGCGCGACCACCAGGCCCGCCGTGAACCAGGCCCGGCAGCGGAACGCGATGCAGATCGCCAGCGCCACCACCGCCGCCGAGGGGCCGGTGTCGCGGACGTGGGCGACCCACTTCGGGAAGCCGAACATGTGGTCCGGGCCGATCGCCACCCCGACCCGGGCGAACAGCGTCCCGGCCAGGGTGCAGGCGTAGGCCACCACCAGGGTCAGCCGCCGCCCGAGCACGATCTCGGCGATCCCGAAGACGACGAAGACCTGGGCCAGCGCCCCCCAGACCGGCAGGTCCAGCGCCGGCACGTACAGCGACAGCGGTGTGCGCAGCAGCGAGACGTCCAGCGGCAGCGCCGCCTTCACCACCCCGATGTGGGTGACGAAACGCTCGCCGCCCGGCAGGTGCTGCACGATGCTGAACAGCAGGATCAGGGCGGTCGCCGCGGTCGCCAGCGGAACGGCGGCGAACTTCTTCGCCAGCAGCCGGTCCCGGACCGTCCCGAACAGCGTCCCCCACTCGGCTCCGGCGGCCGCACCGGCAATAGCCAGCGGCCCCTTTCGCACGCCCCCCGCGTGGGTCCTGTGAATCACAACCGTCTCTCCAAATCCCCGAAGCGCGAACGCCTTCCCAACCACTCCAACATTAGAAGCCGGTTAATGAATCCACATCGGCATAAAAGTTGAGTTGTCTCATCCTCTGGGGGGAGAGAAAACCCCGAAGGCCCCCCATCCGGACGACCGGTCCCCTCCGCCCCCCGGCGGAGGGGCTACCCCTTCCCGTCCCGCGCGGCCACCGGCATCCGGGCGGCCGCGTCGGCGGCTCCCGCGTGTCGGCGACGGAACAGGGCGGGCAGACTCGGTGCGGTGATGAAGCCCTCGGCGCGCGCACTGGCGATGCCGATGCGCGGAATCTCGCTGCTCTTCTCGAAGAGCAGATAGCGCGGCTCCCAGATCGGCCGGTACTTGGCGTTGGCCCGGTACAGCGATTCGATCTGCCACCAGCGCGAGAAGAAGCCCAGCACCGAGCGCCAGAGCCGCAGGACCGGCCCCGCGCCGAGCTTGGAACCGCGCTCGAAAACGGAACGGAACATGGCGAAGTTCAGCGACACCCGGGCCAGCTGGACCTCGCCCGCGCGCTGCAGGAGTTCGATCACCATGAACTCCATCAGCCCGTTCTCGGTGTCCCGGGCCCGGCGCATCAGGTCCAGCGAGAGCCCGTCCGCACCCCACGGCACGAAGCTCAGCAGCGCCTTCAGCTCGCCGTCCCCGTCGTGGCACTCCAGCATCACGCAGCGCCCGTCGCCCGGGTCGCCGAGGCGGCCGAGCGCCATCGAGAAGCCGCGCTCGGTCGCGCCGTCGCGCCACTGGTCGGCCTTGGCCACCAGCTCGGCCATCTCGTGCTCGGGGATGTCCTGGTGGCGCCGGATCCGCACCGTGTAGCCGGCCCGCTTGACCCGGTTGTACGCCTGGCGGACCACCCGCATCGCCCGGCCGTCCAGCGAGAACTCGTCCAGCTCGACGATCGCCTCGTCACCCAGTTCCAGGGCGTCCAGCCCGTGCCGGGCGTAGATCACCCCGGCCTCCTCGGAGGCGCCCATCACGGCCGGCGCCCAGGCGTGCTCCCGGGCCTCGGCCAGCCAAGCGTCGATCGCGCCGGGCCAGGCCTCCGGGTCCCCGATCGGGTCACCCGAGGCCAGCGAGACCCCGCCGACCACCCGGTAGGTCACCGCCGCCTTGCCGCTGGGGGAGAAGACCACCGCCTTGTCGCGGCGCAGCGCGAAGTAGCCCAGCGAGTCCCGGTCGCCCTGCTTGTCCAGCAGGGCCCGCAGCCGCTCCTCGTCCTCCGGCGTCAGCAGCTCCTTGTCCTTGGGGCTGCGGAACGCCACGTAGAGCACCAGGAGGAAGAGCGCCCCGCCCATCGCGTTGATGGCGGCGTTGACCCAGGTCGGCGCGGTGACCACGGACCGCAGGTGCTCGGAGGGCGTGATGGTGATCATCCGGCCGACCGAGTAGCGGAAGAGGTCCCAGAAGTCGGAGCCCTCGGCGGTGTTGTTCGCCCAGACCAGCAGCGCGCCGACGACGCCGCCGAAGGCCAGACCGCCGACGAAGGTGGCCGCCGCCGTCTTCGGGTTGGAGCTGTCGCCCTTGGAGGTGAACTCCTTCCGCCCGACCAGCAGGGCCAGGACGAACAGGCAGGTCAGCACGGTGGAGATGTAGTTCAGCGCGTGGTGGCTGAACTGCTCGCCGGGCACCGCCATGGCCAGCAGGTAGAGCACGGCGAACAGCCCGGCCAGCGCGATGTTGAAGATCCACGCGGCCCGCTTGCGCCGCCGCATCGCGATCGCCAGGAACACCGACAGCACCGCGCTGCTCAGGCCTGCCGTCATCAGGTAGGGGGTGAAGTACTCGCCCTCGTTGTGCTCGGTCACCTGGTCCCGGAACGGCACCAGCAGCACGGTCACGACGTTCAGCAGCGCGATCAGGCGCAGGTACCAGACGGTCGCCGCGGCGGCCCTCGGGCGCCAGCGTTCCAGCAGGCCGGCGGACCGGGGTCCGGCGGACGCGGCGGACGGCTCCGACTTCACAGTGGACGACACAGCTCAATTCCAAACGATCAGATGGTGGGGCGCATCCGCACACGGGCCGGCGCCGGGCATCCGTACGCCGGCGGACTGACCAGCGACCCTGGCCATGACCGGAAACCGGTGAAGGGGCAGCCAACTCCATCGTTCCGCACCGCAGGTGAGAATTACGTGAACCCGGTAGCCGATTCCGACCCCCGCCGAACGGCGGGGGTGTCCACCGGCCGGGCGTTCGGCACCCCGACCCGACTGGCCCTAGTCTCGAAACGCTCAAGGCAACCGCACCGAACGGACCGGCCGGGCCCGGCCGCCCGAACCGAGGAGGGACCATCACCACCACCCGCGTGCTGATCGTGGACGACGAGATCCTGGTCCGTTCCGGCCTCGGCCTCATCGTCGGCTCCGCCCCCGACCTGGAGGTGGTCGGCGACTGCTCCGGCAGCCAGGCCGAGGAACACGTCCAGCGCCTGCGCCCGCACGTGGTGCTGCTCGACATCCGGATGCCCGACCTCGACGGCATCTCGGTGCTGCGCCGGCTGCGCGCGCTGCCCGACCCGCCGTCGGTGGCGATGCTCACCACCTTCGACACCGACGAGTACATCGGCACCGCGCTGCGCGCCGGCGCGTCCGGCTTCCTGCTCAAGGACACCGCCCCGGACCAGCTGGTGCACGCCGTGCGGGTGCTCGCGGCCGGCGGCAGCATCCTCTCCCCGACCGTCACCCGCACCGTGATCGGCGGCTACGTGGACGGCGGCGGCCCGGACGCCGAGGCCACCTCGCTGGCCCGCACCCTGACCGGCCGCGAACTCGACGTCCTGGCGCTGCTCGGCGAGGGCCTGTCCAACGCCGAGATCGCCGACCGGCTCTTCCTGGGCACCGGCACGGTGAAGGACCACATCAGCGCGATCCTCTCCAAGCTCGGCGCCGCCAACCGGGTGCAGGCCGCCGTCGTCGCCCACCGGGCCGGCCTGGTCCGGCCGAAGCCCGCCAACGGGGCATGACCGCCACCGAGCTTCCCCCTGCCAGACGGCTGCCGGCCCGGCTCACCGCCCCCTGGCTGATGCTGCTGCTGCCGGCCCTCTACTCCCTGATGGACGCCGCACTGGTGGCCCGGGGCGCGCCCTGGTGGCAGGTCCTGCTCTCGCTGCTCGCGGCCCTCGTGCTGCCCTGGCGCCGGCGCTTCCCGGTCACCGTGCTGCTGCTCACCATGCCGGGCAGCTATCTCGCCGACATCTGGCTCGCCCCGATAACCGCCGTCTACACGGTGGCCGCCGAACGCCCCGCCCCCCGGGTGGTGGTCCCCTGCGCGACCCTCTTCGCCCTGGTCGAGTTCTTCCACTGGCCGCTCTCCGGGCAGTCCTTCGAGCCGAGCCGGGAGACGGCGCTGTACGCCATCCAGTCGGTGATGCTGGCCGCCGGCCCGGCCGCCACCGGTCTGCTCTCCCGCACCCGCCGGGAGCTGGCGGCCCGGCTGGACGAGCTGACCCGTGGCCAGGCACGGGAGAGCCGGCTGCTCGCCGAGCGGGTGCTGATCAGCGAGCGCGGCCGGCTCGCCCGGGAGATGCACGACGTGGTCTCGCACCAGGTCAGTCTGATCAGCATCCAGGCCGGCGCACTGCAGGTCAGCACCGCCGACCCGGCCGCCGCGGCCACCGCCCGGACGATCCGGGAGCTCTCCGTGCGCACCCTGGAGGAGCTGCGGCAGATGGTCGGCGTGCTGCGGGCCGCCGGCGCGCGCCCGGACGCCCCGCTCGCCCCGCAGCCCCGGCTGGCGGACCTCCCCCGGCTGATCGAGGAGAGCGGCCTGGCCGCCGAGGCCGAGCTGTCCCCGGGGGAGCGCCCCTGGCCCGAGGCGGTCGAGCGGGCGGCCTACCGGACGGTCCAGGAGGCGCTCACCAACATCACCAAGTACGCCCCGCAGGCCACCGTCCACGTCCGGGTGCACGCGCACGGCCGCCGGCTCCGGGTCGAGGTCCGCAACGACGCCCCGCCGGTCCGGCCCGCCGAGACCCTGCCGGGCGGCGGGCACGGCCTGGTCGGCCTGCGCGAACGGGCACAACTGCTCGGCGGCACCCTCAGCGCCGGCAGCACCCCCGACGGCGGCTTCGCGGTGCTGGCCGACCTCCCGGCCGGCCGGGAGGTCGGCCAGCAGTGAGGGCATCGCTCCCCGGAGCCGGCGCCGGTCCGTCCCGTCCGGGACACGAGAAAGCCCCGCAGATCCGAAGATCTGCGGGGCTTCACTGTGCGCGAGGGGGGAGTTGAACCCCCACGCCCTTTCGGGCACTGGAACCTGAATCCAGCGCGTCTGCCTATTCCGCCACCCGCGCATGGGTGTTTGTCGTGGTTGCCAGCCGACCAGCCGATCCGCTCGGTACCATGTGGCCCTCGCGGTTCTTCGGTCCGGCTCCCTTGCGGGCGCCCCTTCCGACGTGGAAAACAGTAGCACGACCTGCGGGCCGCCTCCGAATCCGTTTCCCGGGACGGCCGAGCGCATCCGAACGGATGCCCGGACGAACAGGCGGGCGAGGGATGAGGGGCGGTCGTGACGGGTACCCCTGGCATGCCGTCGCCGGAATGCGTCACCCTGTGTGTCCAGGCCCACCCCCGGGCACCACGCGGTCCGGGAACCGTATGGATGGCCCGGGCGTGGATACGATCAGTACGGAAGTACCGCAAGTAGGCGCGACCGGCTCCCCGGGATCCGGTCGGCAGGCAGGCAGGCGAACGAACCCTGGAAGGGGGTGCCCCATGGGAGTGCTGAAGAAGTTCGAGCAGCGACTTGAGGGTCTCGTCAACGGCACCTTCGCCAAGGTGTTCAAGTCCGAGGTCCAGCCCGTGGAGATCGCCGGTGCGCTGCAGCGTGAGTGCGACAACAACGCGAGCATCTGGAACCGTGACCGCACCGTCGTGCCCAACGACTTCATCGTCGAGCTGAGCCCGCACGACTTCGAGCGACTGAGCCCCTACTCCGGCCAGCTGGGCACCGAGCTGGCCGGCATGGTCCGCGAGTACGCCGAGGCCCAGCGGTACTCCTTCATGGGCCCGCTCCAGGTGAACCTGGAGAAGGCCGACGACCTGGACACCGGCCTCTACCGGGTGCGCAGCCGCACGCTGGCCGCCGAGGAGCAGCAGCCGCAGCAGCAGGCCCCGGCGCAGCCCACCCAGGGCGGCGGCTACGGCCGGCCGCCGGCCGCCCCGGCCCCCGGCGCACCGTGGCAGCAGCAGGGCGCCGCCCCCTACAGCGCGCCCCCGCCGCCGGCCGCGCCCCCCGCCATGCCCGCCGGCCCCCCGGCGCCCGCGGGCGGCAACGTCCGCCCGTTCCCCGGCGCGGGCCACGGCACCGCCGTCCGCCGCTGGATCGAGGTCAACGGCTCCCGCCACCAGATCACCGGGAACGCCTGCGTGCTCGGCCGTTCCACCGAGGCCGACGTGCGGATCGACGACCCCGGGGTCTCCCGCAAGCACGCCGAGATCCGGCCCGGCACCCCCTCGATGGTGCTCGACCTGGGGTCCACCAACGGCATCGTGGTGGACGGACAGCACACCCAGCGCGCTACGCTCCGCGACGGCTCGCGAATCGTCGTGGGCTCCACCACCATCGTCTACCGACAGGTCGAAGGGTAGTGTCCGATTTGTTCGCTCGCTTCGCTCACTCACGGGCGGGCCGGCCATGTCAGAACTGACCCTGACGGTCATGCGGCTGGGTTTCCTCGCCGTGCTGTGGCTGTTCGTCATCGTCGCGGTCCAGGTGATCCGCAGTGACCTGTTCGGGACCAGGGTGAACCCCCGTTCCTCCCGCCGGGGCGGTGCCGCGACCTCGGCCACCGCCGCCACGGCTCCGGTGTCCGTGCCCGGGCGGGCCCCGCAGGGCCAGCCCGCCCCCGCCCCCCAGAACCAGGGCGGCGGCCGGCGCCGCGGCGCCCCGACCCAGCTGGTCGTGGTGCAGGGCTCGCTGGCCGGTACGACCGTCGCGCTGCAGGGCCAGACCATCACGCTGGGCCGCGCGCACGACTCCACCATCGTGCTGGACGACGACTACGCATCCTCCCGGCATGCCAGGATCTATCCGGATCAGACTGGGCAGTGGACGGTCGAGGATCTAGGCTCCACCAACGGCACCTATCTGGAGCGGCAGCGTCTGACCGCGCCGACCCCGCTCCAGCCTGGCATGCCGATCCGTATCGGCAGGACCGTCATCGAACTGCGGAAGTAGTAGCGCATGAGGGACAGCATCCCGTCCATGACCCAGAGGGGGGCTCAGGTCGCATGACCCTGGTGCTGCGCTTCGCCGCCGGCTCCCACAAGGGGCTGATCCGGGAGGGGAACGAGGATTCCGGCTATGCCGGGCCACGGCTGCTGGCCGTGGCCGACGGCATGGGCGGCGCCGCGGCCGGCGAGGTCGCGTCCTCCGAGGTGCTCGGCTCGATCGTCCGGCTGGACGAGGACGTGCCCGGCGCCGACCTGCTGACCCTGCTCGGTGACGCCGTCCAGGGCGCCAACGACCGGCTCCGGCAGATGGTCGAGGAGGACCCGCAGCTGGAGGGCATGGGCTGCACCCTCACCGCGATGCTCTGGACGGGCCAGCGGATGGGCCTGGTGCACGTCGGCGACTCCCGCGCCTACCTGCTGCGGGACGGCTCGCTGGTGCAGATCACCCAGGACCACACCTGGGTGCAGCGCCTGGTCGACGAGGGCCGGATCACGCCCGAGGAGGCCGAGACCCACCCGCAGCGCTCGCTGCTGATGCGGGCGCTGGACGGCCGCGGCCAGGTCGAGCCCGACCTGTCGATCCGCGAGGTGCGGGCCGGCGACCGCTACCTGATCTGCTCCGACGGCCTCTCCGGCCCGGTCAGCCACCAGACCCTCCAGGACACCCTCGGGAGCTTCTACTCCCCCGAGCAGACCGTGCAGGAGCTGATCCAGCTCGCGCTGCGCGGCGGCGGTCCGGACAACATCACCTGCATCGTGGCGGACGTCCTCGACGTCGGCGCCACCGACACCCTGAGCGGCCAGTTCAACGACGTCCCGGTGGTGGTCGGCGCGGTCGCCGAGACCCCGCCCTCCTCGACCGCCGCCGACCAGTCGATCCGGGACACCCCGGCCGGCCGGGCGGCCGGTCTCGGGCGCGCCCCGCAGGGCGCCTTCGGCCCGGCCGAGGGCTACGACGGCGGCTACGGCGCCGCCCCGGCCGGCTTCGGCCCCGCCGAGGGCTACGACGGCTCCGCCACCGGCGAGCCCCCGGTGTACGGCACCGAGGAGTTCGACGACGAGGAGCGGCCGAAGCGCAAGGGCAAGGCGCTCAAGATCTCGCTGGCCGCGCTGGTCGCCCTCGGCGTGCTGGGCGGCGCCGGCTTCTTCGGCTACCAGTGGACCCAGGACCAGTACTACGTCGGCGTGGACGGCGACCACGTCGCGGTCTACCAGGGCCTCAACCAGAGCCTCGCCGGGGTGAGCCTGTCCTCGGTGCACACCTCGTACAAGGACATCGAGCTCAAGTACCTGCCGCAGGACCAGCGCACCCACGTCACCAACACCATCTCGGCCAGCAGCCTCGGTGACGCCGACGACAAGGTGAAGAAGCTGGGCGAGCAGGCGACGTTCTGCCACAAGGTCGCGGACGCCAGGACGGCCGCGGCCAACCCGGCGCTGCCGGGCACCGCGCCGACCGGCCAGCCGGGCACCACGGCCACCGCGGCGCACGCCGGGTTCCTGACGGCCACCGCGCCCTCGCCGTCCCCCTCGGCGACGACCGGCCGGGCCCCGGCCGCCGCCGCGCCCACCACCACCCCGACGCCGACCCCGACCACGGCCGCCCCCAGCCAGAGCACCGCCGCCCCGGCCACCGGGCCGCAGGGCGACCTGCCCGGGCTGACGGACGAGGAGCGGCAGAAGGCCGACTCCTGCCCGAAGCCGTGACGGCCGCGACCCGACATAGGCCCGCCCCGAGCGGGCCTGCCGGCCGTCAGGGAGCGGTCACCACGTGAGCACCTTCGACCTCAGCAACGGCGCCGACAGCCGGTCCGGCGACCGCCGGTCCAACGGCGTACCCCCCGACCGCGCCTCCTCCCGGCGCCGGGGCAACACCACCATCTCCGCGCCGGGCACTCCCAACCGGCGCAACACCGAGCTGGCGATGCTGGCCTTCGCGGTGCTGCTGCCGGTCCTCGCGTACGCCAACGTGGGCCTCGCGATGGACGACTCGCTGCCGGCCGGCATGCTGGGCTACGGCCTCGGCATGGGAGCGCTGGCGCTGGTCGCGCACCTGCTGATGCGCCGCTTCGCGCCGTACGCGGACCCGCTGATGCTGCCGATCGCCACCCTGCTCAACGGGCTCGGCGTGGTGATGATCTGGCGGCTGGACAAGGCCGGGAAGCTCCTGCACAACAACTACCCCGCGGCCGCCAACCAGCTGATGTGGTCGGGCCTCGGGGTGGCCTTCTTCATCTTCGTGATGATCTTCCTGAAGGACCACCGGGTCCTCCAGCGCTACACCTACATCTCGATGGCGGCGGCCCTGGTGCTGCTCGCGGCGCCGGCCTTCTTCCCGGCCCGCAAGGAGGACTTCGGCGCCAAGATCTGGATCCGGATGGGCGCCTTCTCGATCCAGCCCGGTGAGTTCGCCAAGATCATCCTGACCGTCTTCTTCGCCGGCTACCTGATGGTCAAGCGCGACGCGCTGGCCCTGGCCAGCCGCCGCTTCATGGGCCTCTACCTGCCCCGCGGCCGCGACCTCGGGCCGATCATCGTGATCTGGCTGCTCAGCCTGCTGATCCTGATCTTCGAGAACGACCTCGGCTCGTCCTTCCTGTACTTCGGCCTCTTCGTGGTGATGCTGTACGTCGCCACCGAGCGCACCAGCTGGATCGTCTTCGGCCTGCTGATGTCCGTCGGCGGCGCCGTCGCGGTGGCCTCCACCGCCAGTCACGTGAAGACCCGGATCGACGCCTGGCTCGACCCGATGGCCGCCTTCGCCCCCAAACCGCCACCGGGGTCGACGGAACAGATCGGCCAGTCACTGATGGCCCTCGGCTCCGGCGGGGTGACCGGCTCGGGCCTGGGCCAGGGCCGTTCCTGGCTGATCGACTTCGCCGCCAAGAGCGACTTCATCCTCGGCTCGTTCGGCGAGGAGCTCGGCCTCACCGGCATCATGGCGATCTTCATGCTCTACGCCCTCCTGGTCCAGCGCGGCCTGCGCACCGCCATCGCGGCCCGCGACCCGTTCGGCAAGCTGTTCGCCGTCGGCCTCTCCTCGGCCATGGCGCTCCAGGTCTTCGTGGTCGCCGGCGGCGTCACCGGCCTGATCCCGCTGACCGGTATGACCATGCCGTTCCTCGCCCAGGGCGGGTCCTCGGTGGTCGCCAACTGGGCGCTGGTCGCGATCCTGCTGAAGATCAGCGACAGCGCCCGCCGCCCCGGGGTGGAACCGGCCCCGGCCACCGAGCTCCAGGGGGGAGCAGCCTCGTGAACAAGCCGATCCGCCGGGTCTCGATCTTCTGCCTGGTCCTGATCCTGGCCCTGATGGCGCGCACCAACTGGGTGCAGGGCGTCCAGGCCGATTCCTGGGCCGCCAACAAGAACAACAAGCGCCAGGTGTACGACCGGTACGCCCACCCGCGCGGCAACATCATCGTCGGCGGCCAGCCGGTCACCCAGTCCGACTTCGTCAACGGCCTGCGCTACAAGTACAAGCGTTCCTGGGTCGACGGACCGATGTACGCACCGGTGACCGGGTACTCCTCGCAGTCCTTCGGCGCCAGCCAGCTGGAGCAGCTGGAGGACGGCATCCTCTCCGGCAGCGACGACCGGCTCTTCTTCCGCAACACCCTGGACATGCTGACCGGGGAACCGAAGAAGGGCGGCGACGTCGTCACGACGATCAACGCCAAGGCCCAGAAGGCGGCCTTCGACGGCCTCGGCAACAAGAAGGGCGCGGTGGTCGCGCTCGACCCGCGCACCGGCGCGATCCTGGCGCTGGTCTCCACCCCGTCCTACGACCCCGGCGCCTTCGCGGGCAGCGAGTCCGCCGACTCCAAGGCCTGGGTGGACCTCAACGCGGACCCGAACAAGCCGATGCTCAACCGCGCGCTGCGCGAGACGTACCCGCCCGGCTCGACCTTCAAGCTGGTCACCGCGACGGCGGCGTTCGAGAACGGCGTGTTCCAGGGCGTCGACGACCAGACCCAGACGCCCGAGCCGTACACCCTGCCGGGCACCAAGACCAACCTGAACAACGAGAGCCCCAACGAGCGGTGCGAGAACGCCACGCTCAAGTCGGCGATGGACCAGTCCTGCAACACCGTCTACGGCAAGATCGGCGCCGAGCTCGGCGGCGAGAAGATGCGTGCCCAGGCCGAGAAGTTCGGCTTCAACAGCACCGTGGACACCCCGGTCCGCTCCGAGAAGAGCTTCTTCCCGAGCAGCTCCACCCCGGACGGCACCGCGATGGACTCGATCGGCCAGCACGACACCCGGGCCACCCCGCTGCAGATGGCCATGATCTCCGCAGCGATCGCCAACAACGGCTCGCTGATGCAGCCGTACCTGGTCGATCAGGAGCGCTCGGCCTCGCTGACCACCATCTCCAAGCACACCGAGAAGCAGTTCTCCCAGCCGATGAGCCCGGCCACCGCGCAGAAGATGCAGGACCTGATGGTCTCGGTGGTCGAGAACGGCACCGGCAAGAACGCCAGGATCCCGGGCCTGACGGTCGGCGGCAAGACCGGCACCGCGCAGCACGGCGAGGACAACGCCGGCCTGCCGTTCGCCTGGTTCACCTCCTACGCCAAGACCGCCGACGGCCAGTCGGTCGCGGTGGCGGTCGTGGTCGAGGACGGCTCCAACAACCGTGACGGCATCAGCGGCGGCCGGCTCGCCGCCCCCATCGCCAAGGCGGTGATGCAGGCCGCCCTCGGCAAGTAGCGGGCGGCCGTCACAGGTGCGTGGAATGTCACGATCGGACCCGCCGTCCGGATACCGGTCTGGTATCGGCCGACGGCCGACTCCGGTCCGACCGGGTGCGACCGGTAGCGTATCCGCAGCAGCGGGTGTGCCCGTTGCCGCCCGCGAGGCGTCAAAGGGTCCTGATCGCAGAACCACCCGGGGCCGGTCCGGCGTCACTCAGAGCGTGCGGGGACACCTACGTCACAACCTCACCGGCGGGTGAGGGAGAGGGTCGGAACTATGGAAGAGCCTCGTCGCCTAGGCGGCAGGTACGAGCTCGGCGGCGTCCTCGGACGCGGCGGCATGGCCGAGGTGTACCTCGCCCATGACTCCCGGCTCGGCCGTTCCGTCGCAGTGAAGACGCTCCGGGCCGACATGGCCCGTGATCCGTCCTTCCAGGCCCGCTTCCGCCGTGAGGCGCAGTCCGCGGCGTCACTGAACCACCCCGCGATCGTCGCCGTGTACGACACCGGCGAGGACTACATCGACGGCATCTCCATCCCGTACATCGTGATGGAGTACGTCGAGGGGTCCACCCTGCGCGAGCTGCTGCACTCCGGCCGCCGGCTGCTGCCGGAGCGGGCGCTGGAGATGACCATCGGCATCCTGCAGGCCCTGGAGTACTCGCACCGGGCCGGCATCGTGCACCGCGACATCAAGCCCGCCAACGTCATGCTGACCCGGCAGGGCAACGTCAAGGTCATGGACTTCGGCATCGCCCGGGCGATGGGCGACGCCGGGATGACCATGACGCAGACCTCGGCCGTCATCGGGACCGCCCAGTACCTCTCCCCCGAGCAGGCCAAGGGCGAGCAGGTCGACGCCCGTTCCGACCTCTACTCCACCGGCTGCCTGCTGTACGAGCTGCTGACCGTCCGGCCGCCGTTCGTCGGCGACTCGCCGGTCGCGGTGGCCTACCAGCACGTCCGGGAGGAGGCGCAGCCGCCGTCCGCCTTCGACCCCGAAGTGCGCCCCGAGATCGACGCGATCGTGCTGAAGGCGCTCGCCAAGGACCGCGACTACCGCTACCAGAGCGCCGACGAGATGCGCGACGACATCGAGCGCTTCCTCGACGGCCTCCCGGTGGCCGCCGCCCAGCAGGCCGCCGCGTACGGCATGGGCGGCGCCGGGTACGGCTACGACCAGAACGGCTACCCGCAGCACGACCCGTACGGCCAGACCAACGTGCTGCCGCAGCAGCCCGGCGGCGGTCCGACCACGATGCAGCCGCAGGCCGGCGGACAGCCCGGCTACGGCCAGCAGCCCGGCTACCAGGACGACGGCTACGGCCAGAACTACGCCGGTGGCCCGGGCGGCGGCAACGACGACGGCTACGGCCGCGGCGGGGGCCGGCGCGGCGAGGAGCCGCCGAAGAAGAGCAACACCTCCTGGATCCTGCTGGCGGTGGCCGCCGTCCTGGTCCTGGTCGGCACCTTCTTCGTCGCCCAGGCGATGTTCGGCGACAAGAAGGGCGACGACAAGAAGGAAGCCCCCAAGGTCACCGCACCGACCCTGGTCGGCAAGACCCTGGCCGACGCCAAGACCCTGGCCGCGCAGGCCGGCCCCAAGCTGGTGGTGACCGAGGGCGAGAAGGTGCCCTGCCCGGACGCCGCCGTCAAGAAGGACCAGATCTGCACCCAGAACCCGGCGGCCGGCGGCCAGATCGCCGAGACCGCCACCATCACGGTGCAGCTCTCCTCCGGCCCGGCCAAGGCCAACGTGCCGAACGTCGTCGGCAAGACCAAGGACCAGGCGACCAAGGCGCTCAACGAGGCCGGCTTCACCAACGTCGTCCCGGAGTACAAGGACGACGACACGGCTCCGCAGGAGCAGGTCACCGCCCAGGACCCGGCGTCCGGCACTCCCGGTGACCCGACCGCGCCGGTGAAGCTGACCGTCTCCCAGGGCAAGACCAAGGTCCAGGTCCCCGGGGTGGTGGGCCAGCAGAAGGAGGCCGCGCAGACCGCCCTGGAGAGCGCCGGCTTCCAGGTCGACGCCTCGAAGACGACGGCGACCAACGAACCCGGCAAGGTCAACACCGTCGCCTCGCAGTCGCTCCCGCCGAACAGCAAGGCCCCGGCCAACTCGAAGATCACTCTGACGATCTACAAGGCGCCGGACAAGGTCACCGTCCCGCCGCTGCAGAACGTCCTGGTCAAGGAAGCGATCAAGCAGCTGCAGACGCTCGGCCTGGGCTACACGCTGCTCGGCTCGCAGGACCCGAACGGCACGGTCACGGGTGTCATGCCGGTCGCGGGCACCCAGGTGGACCCGAACACCTCGATCACCCTGATGGTGAAGCCGCCCGAGCCCACCAAAGGGGGCGACTCCCCCACCAACCCCTCACCTTCCACCACCAAAGGGGGTAACCCCTAGTCCTCGGTTCCCCTGGTTCTGAGGCAATGCCCGAGGGCCCGTCGCAGCAGCTGCGACGGGCCCTCGGGCGTTCGCGGCCGTCCGGCGCGGTCAGTGGCGCAGCTCGGGCGGCGGGGTGCGCGCGGCGTCCACGGCGTCCACCCGCACCAGGCTGCCCCAGACGGCCATCCGGTAGCGCGAGGTGTAGACCGGCGTACAGGTCGTCAGGGTGATGTAGCGTCCCGGGGCCTGGTAGCCCGAACCCTTGGGGACGGGGGCGACGATGCCGGTGTCGTACTTGGAGGTCTCCGGCAGGGTGCTGTCGACCTTGTAGACGTACCACTTGTCCCTGGTCTCGACCACGATCGCGGCGCCCTTGTGGACGGCGTCGAGGTCGTGGAACTTCGCGCCGTGGCCGTCCCGGTGCGCGGCCAGCGCGAAGTTGCCGCTCTCGTCCCAGGGCATCGCGGCGCGGTAGGGCTGCTCGTACACCCCGGCGACGCCCTCGGCCAGGGTGTCGGCGTCGGTGCCCATCCGGATCAGCACCTGGTAGTCCCTGCCCATCGCGGGCACGTGCAGGAAGCCGATCCCGTCGCCCGCCGCATAGGCCGGGCCGGGCGCCGAGGAGGGGCCCGGAGTACCGGGGACGGACGGGGGAGCGCTCGGCGGCCCCGCCGCCCAGGCGCTGCGCAGCCGGTCGGAGGCCTGCGCGGCGGCCGCGTCGGCCTCCACGTTGGTCCACCAGAGCGAGTAGGCGACGAACAGGCCGAGCACCAGGCCGAGGGTGATCAGCAGTTCGCCGAGGACGCCGAGCGCGGCCAGCGCCCGGCCCCGCCGGCGCCGGGCGGGCGCGGGCGGCGGGAAGGCCTCCGCCGCCGGCTCCACCGTCTCGTCCTGGGTCACCTGTACTCCCCCTCGCTCGCTGTACGACCGGTGCGGCGGCCGTCCGCCGCGGCCCTACCCGACCGTGAGGCCGGCCGGCTTGCCCTGGCTCCGCGGCCGTTCCTCGATCATCTTGCCAAAGATGATCAGACGCGCCTTGGAGCTGAACTCCGGGGTGCAGGTGGTCAGGGTGATGTAGCGGCCCGCCTGGTTGTACCCGGAGCCGTTGGGCACCGGCTTGATCACGCTCACGTTGGACGGCGGGGTCTCCGGAATGCCGCCGGTGATCTCGTAGACGTAGTACGCGGTGGCGGTCTCCACCACGATCTTGTCGCCCTTGCCGAGCTGGTTGACGTGCCGGAACGGCTCGCCGTGCGTGTTGCGGTGCGCGGCCAGCGCGAAGTTGCCCGCCTTGTCGGCCGGCATCCCGGTGCCGGTGTAGTGGCCGACCAGCCCCTTGTCGAGCACCGCCGACTTGGACGTGCCCTCGGCGATCGGGAACTTCAGGCCCAGCTTCGGCAGGTGGATGATCGCGAAGCCCTTGCCCGGCTCGAAGGTCTCCGGCTTGGCCGGGTCCGGTGCGGGCTGCCCGGGCGCACCGGGTGCGCCGGGCGCCGGCTGGACCGCGTCGAACTGCTGCTCCAGCTGGTTGCGGGCACCGTCGGCGGCCGCGTCGGCCTGCACGTTGGTCCACCAGAGCTGGTAGGAGACGAAGAGCAGCATCACCAGGCCGAGCGTGATGCACAGCTCGCCGACGAGGCGGGCGACCACCACGGCCGGCGACTCCTTGGGGCGAGCCCGGCCCGTGGCGGCCGCACCGGCCGCCCGGCGGCGCCCGCCGCCCGAGCGCACGGACATCCGGCCCTGCGCGGCGCGCCGGCGCTCGGCCCGGCCGCCGACCGGCGGTGCCTCCTCACCCAGGGCGGCCGGGAGACGCAGCTGGAGCGTCTGGTCGGCCAGCCAGGGGTACTCGGGCTGCTCCTGGTGGGCCCCGGCGCCCGTACCGGGCTGTCCGACCTGGTCGTAGACGCTCCAGCCGTCCTCGGCCCCACCCTGCTCCGGCTGGCCCGGCAGGTGGCCGTCCGGTCCGAGCGGCTGCGCCCCGTAAGGGTCGTGCTGCTGGTACTGGCCGTTCGGCGCGTACTGGCCCTGGCCGCCGTACTGCGGGCCCTGCTGCCGGTACTGGCCGCCCGGGCCGTACGCGCCGGCCCCCTGCGGATCCGCCCCCGACTGGTATCGCCCCTCCGGACGCACGGCGGTCATGCCGCTCAGCCCCGGCCGATCACCGGGGCGAGCCCGGCCGAACGGCCGACGGCCAGCGGATCGCCGCACTCGGCCAGCCAGTTGGCGAGCATCCGGTGGCCGCCCTCGGTGAGCACCGACTCCGGGTGGAACTGCACGCCCTCGACCGGCAGCTCGCGGTGGCGCAGGCCCATGATCACGCCGCTCTCGGTCCGGGCGGTCACGACCAGCTCGTCCGGCACGGTGGCCGGCTCGACCGCCAGCGAGTGGTACCGGGTCGCGGTGAGCGGCGAGGGCAGGCCCTCGAAGACCCCGCCGTCCTCGTGCTCCACCAGCGAGGTCTTGCCGTGCAGCAGCTCGGGCGCCCGGCCGACCACCGCGCCGTACGCGACCGCGATCGACTGCAGGCCCAGGCAGACGCCGAAGACCGGCAGCCCGGTCCGCGCGCAGTGGTGGACCATCTCGATGCAGACCCCGGCCTCCTCGGGCGCACCCGGGCCGGGGGAGAGCAGCACCCCGTCGAAGCCCGTCCCGCCCGCGCGGCGCACCGCGTGCTCGACCGTCACCTCGTCGTTGCGCACCACCTCGCAGGTGGCACCGAGCTGGTAGAGGTACTGGACCAGGTTGAAGACGAAGCTGTCGTAGTTGTCGACGACCAGGATGCGGGGCGAGGTCAGCTGGGGGGTCATTCGCGCGCTATCTCCGTGGGCTGCGGGGACTGGGGGGAGGAGCAGGACCGCCGGCTCAGCCGGCGGCGCCGCCGTCGCCGTCCACTGTGACGTCGCCGAAGGGGAGCAGCGGTTCCGCCCACGGGAAGACGTACGTGAACAGGAGGTAGACCACCCCCAGGACGAGGAGCAGCGAGATGAGGGCCCGGACCAGGGGGTGCCCCGGAAGGTGTCGCCAGATCCAGCCGTACATGGTGCTCCCTCGACGCAACAGACTGGGGTCAAGAGTAGACCCGTGATCCAGGCCCGTGAGGCGGGCTTCCCCGGCTGTGCCCGCCCGTTGCGCTCCGGGGCCCGGTCGGCGCTCGCGCCGGCGGTTCGGTCGGGCGGTCAGGCGGGCGGTCGGTCGGTCGGTCACCGCCCGCCGGTCACTGGCCCTGGGCCGAGCGCAGGTCGGCCGTGCCGGAGTAGCCGGGCAGGGTGAGCTCGCCGCTCTCCTGGACCTTCCAGCCCAGCCCGTACGCCTGCACGTACTGCAGGTAGTTGCGGATCGTCGGGTCGGCGTCCACCGCGGAACGCAGCGCGTCCGTGCGCCCCACCGCCTTGACGACGTACGGCGGCGAGTAGACCCGGCCCTGGAGCAGCAGGGTGTTGCCCACGCAGCGGACGGCGCTGGTGGAGATCAGCCGCTGGTCCATCACCTGGACGCCCTCGGCACCGCCCCGCCAGAGCGCGTTGACCACCGCCTGGATGTCCTGCTGGTGGATGACCAGGTCGTTGACCCCGGGCTCGGGCACCCCGGGGATGCGCGCGGTGGCGTTCGGCGGGGCGTCGTTGAGGGTGACGGTCAGTCCGGGCCCCTGCAGCGGCTCCAGCGCGGCGGCCTGCTGGAGGGCGGTCAGCTGGGCGGTGTCGGCGGGGCTGCGGCCCTGCTGGGCGGTGAGCGCCTGGGAACGCGCCTGGAGGTCGGCGAGCTGCGCCTGGGACTGCTGGTTCTGCGAGCTGCGCTGGCGAATCACGTCGCCGAGGTTCAGCAGCGAGTTGTCGGTGCGCAGATCGGTGCCGCGGGCGGTCTGCGCGCTGATGTAGAAGAGCAGGCCGGCGAGCGCGAAGACGGCGCAGGTCAGGGCACGGCCGACAATTCGGGTACCGGCGACGCGAGAGCGGGCAGGCCGAGGAGGAATCGACAAATTAGGCACCGTACCCTTATCTCCTTCAGACCCGCCGAGCCACTACGCTAACGGACGCCGGTGGCATGTGCGGGACCGGTTCCCCTAACGTTCTGCACAGCCACCACCAGCCGCCTCACCCGCTGAATCCCTGCGCGGTCTCACAGCGCATCGACAGGAGAGCTCCTCGTGCCGAAGTCTCGACTCCGCAAGAAGTCCGATTACACCCCGCCGACGACGGCCACGGTGAAGATCAGCTCGGGCCGGAGCTGGGTAGCCCCGCTGATGCTGGCACTGTTCCTGGTCGGTCTGGTCTGGATCGTCACCTATTACGTGACCAGTGGCAGCTGGCCGGTGGAGAGCTGGGCCAACTGGAACATCCTGGTGGGCTTCGGCTTCATCGCGGCGGGATTCGGCGTCTCCACCCAGTGGAAGTGACGCCGGGGCTGCTGCCCTGAGCGTTCTCCCCCGCCGCCCCGGGACAGGTTCCGCGGGGCGGCGCCGTGGTGTGTCCGGATACCGGGCGGCGGTTATCCCGTTTATCGCGCTTATCCACATGGTTATCCACACTGGGGAAAAGTCCGCCCGGCCTGTGGATAACTCACGCCGGGCGCACTTTCCACACCCCCGCACACCGTCCCCCGAATGCCGGGTCCGCACAGCAGGACACGCGTAGAACAGCGGTCCGCGGCCCGCCCGCCGTACCGGCTGTGCACAACACCCCGCCCGCTGTGGACAAACGTGCGGGAGGGTCACCCGCCGTAGCGGGCCGTCCCGACGAGGACCATCAGCAGCACCAGACCCGCCATCGCCGCCACCGTCAGCGCCTGGACGACCGCCCGGCGTTCCCGCGGGGCGTACATCAGCCCGATCGCGGTCAGCGTGCCGGCGATCAGCCCGCCGATGTGCGCCCGCCAGTCGATGCCGGACACCGAGAACGTGACGATCAGGTTGAAGACCAGCAGCGCGATCACCGGCCCGAGCGGCGTCCTGGTCTGCTTGAACATCACCACGGTCGCGCCGAGCAGCCCGAAGACGGCGCCGGAGGCGCCCAGCGAGTTCATGAAGCCGCCCGCCAGCAGGAAGGCGAACGCACTGCCGGCCAGGCCCGACAGCAGGTAGACGGCCAGGAAGCGGACCCGGCCGAGCGCCGCCTCCAACGACGGGCCGATCACCCAGAGCATCACCATGTTGGTGGCGACGTGCCAGGGCGCGACGTGCAGGAAGGTCGCGGTCAGCAGCCGGTACCACTGGTCCGGCCCGGCCGCGACGCCGTAGGGGAAGCCGGTGATCTGCGGGCCGACGCTGTACAGCGAGAGGTCCTCGGACAGCCACGGCGTGAGCACGTAGGCGGCCAGCAGGAAGACCGCGAGGTTGATCCCGATCAGGACCTTGGTGACCAGCGCGCCGTCCGCGGTCAGCTGCCCGCCGAAGCGGGTGGTCGCCTGCCGCACCTGCCGGTTGTCCCCGCCGACGCACTCCGGGCAGTGGAAGCCCACCGAGGCGTTCACCATGCACCGGGGGCAGATCGGCCGGCCGCACCGGGAGCAGCCGACACCGGCCTCCTGCTCCGGGTGCCGGTAGCAGTGGGACGGCCCGGACCCACCCGGCCGCGGGTCCTCGTCCGTCGGCGGCCTGGACTCGTCCGGGAGCATCAGCGGTAACCCCTTCTCGTACTCGTCGTACTCGGCTGCGCGGCCCCGCCGGCACCCGCCGGACGGGTGGCACCGGGATCGTCAGCGTACTGCGGCGGGTCCGCCGCGAGCGATCTCCACCGACCGGATCCGGACCTCGCCCACCGGGCGGGGCGGTCCGTCCCGTGCCCCGCGTACGGCCCACTCCGGAGTGCTGTCGGACAAAACAGCATGCATGATCAGCATTCAGGTGGATATGTGCATAAAGGACGCCACCCAGGAGGAGAGACTCGTGACCCGTTTGGACTCAGCTCGTGAGACGGCCGGCAAGACCCGGGACACTCTCGCGCCCTACGCCGCCACCGCCAGGGAGACCGCGGTGCACCTCGCGGACGGCGCGAAGCAGCGGCTGGCCCCCGCTGCGGAAGCCATCGGGCCGAAGGCCTCCCAGGCGGCCCAGAGCGTCCGCGTCCAGTACGCCAAGCACCTGGCCCCGCAGCTGGAACACGCCTTCGCCGGCCTGCCGCCCGAAGCGCAGAAGAGCACCCTCAAGGCCCTGCACCGGGCCCAGGAGACCGCCCTGGCGGCCCGGCTCTCCGCGATCCACGCCGCCGACCAGGCCCGCTCCACCGTGGTCCCCAGGGTCGCCCTCGCGGTCGAGGGGGCCCGTGCCACCGTCGTCCCCGTCGCGCAGGAGGCCCAGACCCGCGGCGCCGCCGCGCTGACCGCGCTGCACGGCCACGTGACCTCGGCCGAGATCAGCGACCTCGCCGCGCGGAACATCAAGAAGGAGCACCGCAACGGCTGGGCCACCGGTCTCGCCCTGGCGGGCGCCGTGGCGATCTGCAGCGGCGTCCTGGTCTGGCGCTGGTGGCACCAGCAGAGCGACCCCGAGTGGCTGGTCGAGCCCCCGACCGGGGATCCCGCCCCGGCGTCGGGGTCCACGGCCACGGCCCCGCAGCACGGCGGCTCCCACGCCGCCGGCAGCGGCCCGACGGACAGCACCGCGCCGGGCGCCACCACCAGCCCGGTGAACGGCTCCACCGCCGAGACCTCGGCTGCGGCCGACACCCCGGCCGAGTCCGGCGGCGCCACCCCCGAGCCGGGTCCGGCGGCGCCCGACCACGACGACCACCCCAAGCCGCACGACCCGCGCAAGCCGCACTGACCGGCCCGCACCCCCGCAGAACGCCGATCGGCCGCCGACCCGAACCCGGGTCAGCGGCCGATCGTCTGTTCGCCTGTGGAGCTTAGGAGACTCGAACTCCTGACATCTGCCTTGCAAAGGCAGCGCTCTACCAACTGAGCTAAAGCCCCTCGACGGCACCGCGTGTACCGCCGGGCACTAGCGTACCGGGTCCCGGCGCGAATCCCACGCCCTGTCCCGACACTCGGGCCCGACCGGTGCCCGGAAGCCGGCCGGCCCGGTCAGCGGACCGGGCCGGCCGGCCCGGGAGGCGCCGTACGGCGCCTCCGAAGATCGTCGATCGTCAGATCGGCCGGGGCCTCAGCGACCGGCCGGAACCGGGTCGGTGGCCTCGGTCCACAGGTCCTGCTCGGCGCGGTCCGCCTGGACCTGACGGTAGACAAAGAAGCCGCCGAGGGCGACCAGGGCGACCAGGAGAAGCTTCTTCACCGCGGGACCTCGTCCTTCTTGCGTATCGGACTCAACAGCCGTACCCCGACCGGATTGGCCGGGCCGACGAGTCCATGAGTTGTCACGAGCACGAACGGGCGGCCGGGTGCCAGACTGCCCTTGCGGCCGATGATACACACCGGTGTCCCAATCGTGACCAGCCACCGCTGCCGCCAACCAAGGCGTCCGGCCGCAGGATTGACGCCATACCTTCTGTCGTACGGTCGGCCCGCCCAGGACCGGCCCGGCGACCGCCCCCGGCACGCCCCCGACCGGTCACCGGCGGGGCCGCGCGACCACCACCGCGGTACCGGACACCAGGTCCACCCTGGTCCGCGGCGGGGCACCCTCACCCTCCTCGTCGCGCAGCATCAGCGTGTTGCGCCGCTCGTCCAGCTCGTGCTGCTCGCCCGCCGCGAACTGCGCGTGCAGCTGCTCGAATCCGGTCGCCGAGACCTGGCCCTCCCGGCCCGTCCCCGCCACGGGATCCAGCGCGACCGGCGCGCCCGCAGCGCCGGCTGGTCGACGAAGGCCAGCACCACCGGCGCGCAGACCAGCCCGGGAATGCTCATCGCCCAGAACAGCGCCATACCGCCACCATCCCTCCACCCGTCCTCCCCGGACAAGCCCCGGGGCGGACGCGCGGTTCCCCGCCGGACGAGGAAACGCCGAAGGGCCCGGAGCGAGATCGCTCCGGGCCCTTCGCGGTGGTGGGCCTAACAGGACTTGAACCTGTGGCCTCTTCCTTATCAGGGAAGCGCTCTAACCGTCTGAGCTATAGGCCCTTGCCGCACTGAAAGATTAGCGGACCGACGGCCGATCTCCAAAATCCTGATCGGCGGGGGCCGCGGCGGCAGTCCGCTGGTGGGAAGCGGTGGGGCGACGGAGCAGCCACTCCTCACGGGTGGCCGGAAGGTGGGCGGCACCCTCGGGACCGGTCCGGACGGCGAGGACCTGATTGATCCCGATCCGGTTCTCCTCGAAGGCGAGCGCGGAGGCCGCCATGTACAGCCGCCAGACCCGGGCCCGGCCCCGGCCGACCAGCCGGACCGCCTCCGTCCAGTGCGCCTCCAGGTTGGCCACCCACTCGCGCAGCGTCAGCCCGTAGTGCTCGCGCAGCGACTCGACGTCACGGACCTCGAAGCCGGCCTCCTCCAGCCGGGCCACGGTGGAACCGACCGGGGAGAGCTCGCCGTCCGGGAAGACGTAGCGGTCGATGAACGGGCTCGGGCGGTGCGGCTCGCCCGGGTGGTCGGGGCGGCGGGCGATCTGGTGGTTGAGCAGCCGGCCGCCGGGCACCAGCAGGCCGTACAGGCCCTCGGCGTACGTCCGGTACTGCTCGGAGCCGACGTGCTCGGCCATGCCGACGCTGGAGATCGCGTCGAACGGGCCGTCCGGGATCTCCCGGTAGTCCTGCAGGCGGATCTCGATCCGGTCGGCCAGACCGGCCTCCTCGACCCGCCGGCGGGCCAGCGAGACCTGCTCCGCGGAGATCGAGACGCCGACCGCCGTGACGCCGTAGTGCCGCGCCGCGTGCAGCACCAGCGAGCCCCAGCCGCAGCCGACGTCCAGCAGGCGCATCCCGGGCCGCAGGCCGAGCTTGCGGCAGATCAGGTCGAGCTTGGCCTCCTGGGCCGCCTCCAGGCTCTTCGCGGTGGGCTCCCAGTAGGCGCAGGAGTACACCATCGACGAGCCCAGGACGAGCCCGTAGAAGTCGTTCCCGACGTCGTAGTGGTGGCTGATGGCCGCGCGGTCCCGGCCGCGGCTGTGCAGCCGCCCCCGGACCGCCCGGGCCTCCTCCGGCGGCGGGGCGGGCTGCGGACCGAGCGCACCGGCCCGCAGCAGCGCCCCCAGCGCCCGGCGGCCCCTGGGGCCGACCACGTCGGCCGGGCCCAGCGCCAGCCCGCGGACCTCCGGGTGCTCGGCGAGGTGCGCGACCACCGTCAGCACCTCGTAGAGGTCGGTACCGGGGGCGAGTTCGAGGTCTCCCGAGACATAGGCGCGGGCCAGGCCCAGCTCGCCCGGCTGCCAGAGCAGCCGGCGCAGCGCACGCCGATTGCGCAGCACCACCGTGGGCGCCCCCGGCGGCCCGGCGGCACTGCCGTCCCACACCTGCACCCGCAGCGGTACCGGGACCCCCAGCAGCCCTTCCAGGGCCTCGACCAGTTGCCTTGCGAGCTGAGCCATCACGCGCCTCCGTCCAGCCGTACCTGCACAGCCGTACCTGCCCCGGCCGGTCGGACCGGGGGGCTGCCTGCGGCAGTCGGAAACGGCACGAGCACCCCCAGCCAATCTCACCGCGGCGGACGCCCGGCCGGGCGGCACGCCGCGGGGACCGGCTGTCACCCGAAATGCCGACGGGCCCCGGAGGCTGTAACAGCCTCCGGGGCCCGCACATTCCGTCCGGGGACGAAGATATGACCGGGGATCAGCCCCCGGACGGCGCGGCCGGGGTCAGTCCTCCTCGGCCAGGGTCAGCTCGATACCACCGGTGAAGCCGGCCGCCGCGTTGTAGATGAACGCCGAGAGCGTGGACAGCGCGGTCAGCAGCACCACGTCGACCACGGCGATCAGCGAGGTGAAGGTCATCACCTTGCCGAACCCGACGTAGTCCATCAGGTTGATGCCGCTGTTGGGGGCCTCGCCGGCGGTGACCTCCTTGAGGGTCTTGGCCAGCGAGTCGAACACCCCGAGCGAGTCCAGCGTCATCCACAGCACCGCGGCCGCCACGATGATGATGATCCCGACCGCCAGCGACAGCAGGAAGCTGACCTTCATCACCGACCACGGGTCGGCCTTGGTCACGCGCAGCCGGGCCTTGCGGGTCCGGCCGAGGCCAGGACCAGCGGCAGCCGGCGCGGGGCCGGGCCGGCGCGGGGCACCGCCCGGGACGGGCGTCCCGCCGGGCGGGGTGTTGCCGCTCACCCGGGTGCCCCGGGGCGGCGTCGGCTGCCCCTTGGCGTACGTCGTCGGCTGCGAGAACCCGCTCGCGCCCGGCACCGGGGCACCCGGCGGCGGCGGGGGGGTCGGCTGCCCGCCGTAGGTCGCCCCGCCGCCCTGGCCCGCCGCACCGACCGGTGGCATCAGCGAGGTGGACGCGGAGGGGTGCTCGGCCGGCGGCTGCGGCACCCCGTAGCCCCCGCCGCCCTGTGCTGCGCCCGGACGGCCGCCGGTGGCTCCTCCCGCAGCACCCGTGGCTCCACTCACTGGTCCTCCCGCACTTCCCACCAGAGCGGCGGTGCCGCCCTGCGTCGTCACTCGTCATCCAGCACCCGGCGGGATTGCCCGGAACCGGTCGGCGGCCGGTGCCGCCACGTCCGTGGACGGACGTGGCGGCACCGGCCCGCGCGGTAGGGATCAGGCCTGGGCTTCCTCGCCGCCCGCCGCCGTCTCCGTACCCTCGGCCACCTCGGTGGACTCGGCGTCGACCGCCTCGTCCTCCAGCAACTCGTCCTCGGCCTCCGCGTTGCGGGCCATGCCCACCACCGCGTCGCGCTTTCCGAGGTTGATCAGTTGGACGCCCATGGTGTCACGTCCGGTTTCACGAACCTCGGAAACCCTCGTGCGGATCACCCCACCCGAGAGGGTGATCGCCATGATCTCGTCGGAATCGTCCACCACCAGGGCGCCGACCAGCGAACCCCGGCCCTCGACGATCTTCGCCGCCTTGGTGCCGAAGCCACCGCGTCCCTGGACACGGTACTCGTCCACCCCGGTGCGCTTGGCGTAGCCGCCGTCAGTGGCGGTGAAGACGTACGTCCCCGGCCGGACCACGTTCATCGACAGCAGTTCGTCGTCCTCGCGGAAGGACATGCCCTTGACGCCGGACGTGGCGCGGCCGGTGGGCCGCAGCGCGTCGTCGGTCGCGGTGAACCGGATCGACTGGGCCTTGCGGGAGACCAGCAGCAGGTCGTCCTCGGCGGAGACCAGCTCGGCGCCGATCAGCTCGTCGTCCCGGCCCTCCTCGTCCTGTCGCAGGTTGATCGCGATCAGGCCGCCGGAACGCGGCGAGTCGTAGTCCTTGAGCGCGGACTTCTTCACCAGGCCGGCCCGGGTGGCGAGGACGAGGTACGGCTTGTCCTCGTAGGTGCGCACCGCCATCACCTGGGTGATGTGCTCCTCCGGCTGGAAGGCCAGCAGGTTGGCCACGTGCTGGCCGCGGGCGTCACGGCCGGCGTCCGGGAGCTCGTAGCCCTTGGCCCGGTAGACCCGGCCCTTGTTGGTGAAGAACAGGATCCAGTTGTGGGTCGTCGTCACGAAGAAGTGGTCGACGATGTCGTCCTGCTTCAGCTGGGCACCGCGTACGCCCTTGCCGCCGCGCTTCTGCGAGCGGTAGAGGTCGGAGCGGGTCCGCTTGACGTAGCCGCCACGGGTGATCGTGACGACGATGTCCTCTTCGGCGATCAGGTCCTCGACCGACATGTCGCCGTCGAACGGGATCAGCGTGGAACGCCGCTCGTCGCCGTACTTCTCGACGATCGCGGTCAGCTCCTCGGAGATGATCTCCCGCTGGCGGACCGGCGAGGCCAGGATCGCGTTGTACTCGTCGATCTTGCGCTGGAGCTCGTCGTGCTCGTCCATGATCCGCTGGCGCTCCAGGGCGGCCAGGCGGCGCAGCTGCATCTCCAGGATGGCGTTCGCCTGGAGCTCGTCGATGGAGAGCAGCTCCATCAGCCCGGAGCGGGCCGCGTCGGCACTGGCCGAGGCCCGGATCAGGGCGATGACCTCGTCGATCATGTCCAGCGCGCGCAGCAGGGCGCGCAGGATGTGCGCCCGCTCCTCCGCCTTGCGCAGGCGGAAGGTGGTCCGGCGGACGATGACCTCGACCTGGTGGTTGGCCCAGTGCCGGATGAAGGCGTCGAGCGACAGCGTGCGCGGCACGCCGTCGACCAGGGCCAGCATGTTGGCGCCGAAGTTGGTCTGCAGGTCGGTGTGCTTGTAGAGGTTGTTCAGCACCACCTTGGCGACGGCGTCGCGCTTGAGCACGATCACCAGGCGCTGGCCGGTGCGCGAGGAGGACTCGTCGCGGACGTCGGCGATGCCGGCGACCTTGCCGTCCTTGACCAGGTCGGCGATCTTCAGCGCGAGGTTGTCCGGGTTGACCTGGTAGGGCAGCTCGGTGATCACCAGGCACTGGCGGCCCTGGATCTCCTCGACCTCGACCACCGCGCGCATGGTGATCGAGCCGCGCCCGGTGCGGTACGCGTCCTCGATCCCGCGGCGGCCGACGATCAGGGCGCCGGTCGGGAAGTCCGGGCCCTTGATCCGCTCGATCAGGGCCTCCAGCAGCTCCTCGTTGGAGGCGTCCGGGTGCTCCAGCGCCCAGAGCGCGCCGGAGGCGACCTCGCGGAGGTTGTGCGGCGGGATGTTGGTGGCCATGCCGACCGCGATGCCGGTGGCACCGTTGACCAGCAGGTTGGGGATGCGCGCGGGCAGGACGGTGGGCTCCTGCGAGCGGCCGTCGTAGTTGGCGGCGAAGTCGACGGTCTCCTCGTCGATGTCGCGCATCATCTCCATGGCCAGCGGCATCAGCTTGCACTCGGTGTAGCGCATGGCCGCGGCCGGGTCGTTGCCCGGCGAGCCGAAGTTGCCGTTGCCGTCCACCAGCGGCATCCGCAGCGACCACGGCTGGGCCAGCCGGACCACGGTGTCGTAGATGGAGGTGTCACCGTGCGGGTGGTAGTTGCCCATGACGTCGCCGACGACGCGGGCGCACTTGTAGTAGCCCTTCTCAGGGCGGTACCCGCCGTCGTACATCGCGTAGAGCACGCGCCGGTGCACCGGCTTGAGGCCGTCGCGGACCTCGGGCAGCGCACGGCTGACGATCACGCTCATCGCGTAGTCGAGGTAGGAGCGCTGCATCTCGGTCTCGAGCTCGATCGGCTCGACCCGGGACACGAACGTGTCGGTGGCGGTGCTGGCGTCCGGCTGCTCGCCGTCGGGACGGTTGTCGTCGACCACTGGTGGTCAGTTTCCTTTCACGCGTGACTGGACTGTGCTGGCAGGGGCGGGCCCCGTCACACGTCCAGGAAGCGGACGTCCTTGGCGTTGCGCTGGATGAAGGAGCGGCGGGCCTCGACGTCCTCGCCCATCAGGACCGAGAACAGGTCGTCGGCGCGGGCCGCGTCCTCCAGCGTGATCTGCTGCAGCAGTCGGTGCGCCTGGTCCATGGTGGTGATCCGCAGCTCCTCGGCGTTCATCTCGCCCAGACCCTTGAAGCGCTGGATGGCGTCGTCCTTGGGCAGCCGGCGCCCGGCCGCCACGCCCGCCGCGATGGTGGCGTCGCGCTCGCGGTCGGAGTAGACGTAGTCGAAGTCGTCCTTGCCCCACTTGATCTTGTACAGCGGGGGCATCGCCAGGTACACGTACCCGGACTCGACCAGCGGCCGCATGAAGCGGAACAGCAGGGTCAGCAGCAGGGTGCGGATGTGCTGCCCGTCGACGTCGGCGTCCGCCATCAGAACGATCTTGTGATAGCGCAGCTTGGACTCGTCGTAGTCCTCCTGGATGCCGCAGCCGAAGGCCGAGATCAGCGCCTGGACCTCGGTGTTCTGCAGCACCTTGTCGATCCGCGCCTTCTCGACGTTGAGGATCTTGCCGCGGATCGGGAGGATCGCCTGGATGCGCGGGTCGCGGCCCTGCTTGGCCGAACCGCCGGCGGAGTCACCCTCGACGATGAAGATCTCGCACTCGGCCGGGTCCTTGGACTGGCAGTCGCTCAGCTTGCCCGGCAGCGACGCGCTCTCCAGCAGGCCCTTGCGGCGCGTCAGGTCGCGGGCCTTGCGGGCGGCGACGCGGGCGGTGGCGGCCTGGATCGACTTGCGGATGATCTCCGAGGCCTCCACCGGGTGGCGGTCCAGCCAGTCGTTCAGCTGCTCGTGCACCACCTTCTGGACGAAGGTCTTCGCCTCGGTGTTGCCCAGCTTGTCCTTGGTCTGGCCCTCGAACTGCGGCTCGCCCAGCTTGACCGAGATGATCGCGGTCAGACCCTCGCGGATGTCCTCACCGGAGAGGTTGTCGTCCTTCTCGCGCAGCAGCTTCTTGTCCCGCGCGTAGCGGTTGACCAGGCCGGTCAGCGCCGCGCGGAAGCCCTCCTCGTGGGTGCCGCCGCCGTGCGTGTGGATGGTGTTGGCGAAGCTGTAGACGCCCTCGGTGTACGAGGTGTTCCACTGCATCGCGATCTCCACCGAGATCGACTTGTCCTTGTCCTCGGACTCGAAGTCGATCACCGACGGGTGGATCACCTCGCCCTTGCGGGAGTTGAGGTGCGCGACGAAGTCGGCGATGCCGCCGTCGTACTTGTACGTCACCGAGAGCGGCGTGCCGTCCTCGTCCGCGTGCTCCGGGCGCTCGTCCGTCAGCGAGATGGTCAGGCCCTTGTTGAGGAAGGCCATCTCCTGGAAGCGCCGCGACAGCGTCTCGAAGGAGTAGACGGTGGTCTCGAAGATGTCCGGGTCGGCCCAGAAGGTGACGCTGGTACCGGTGCGCTCGGTCGCCTCGTGCTTGGCCAGCGGGGCCGTCGGCGCGCCCTGCTTGTACTCCTGCGTCCAGCGGGAGCCTTCCGTGTGGATCTCCACCGCGAGCCGGGTCGACAGCGCGTTCACGACCGAGACACCGACACCGTGCAGGCCGCCGGAGACCGCGTAGCCGCCGCCGCCGAACTTGCCGCCCGCGTGGAGCACCGTCAGGACGACCTCGACGGCCGGCTTGCCCTGGCTCGCGATCATGCCCACCGGGATGCCGCGGCCGTTGTCGACCACCCGCACCGCGCCGTCGGACAGGATCGTGACGTCGATGGTGTCGGCGTGCCCGGCCAGCGCCTCGTCGACGGAGTTGTCCACGACCTCGTACACCAGGTGGTGCAGGCCGCGCTCGCCCGTCGAGCCGATGTACATGCCGGGGCGCTTGCGGACGGCGTCGAGGCCCTCCAACACCTGGATGGCGTCGGCGTCGTAGGCCTTTCCGGTCGCCGGGTCGATGGGTTCTTGGGTCTGGCTGGGGTTGCCGGAATCGGCCACGAAGCGCCCTCTCTGGCACAGCGCGGGCCGCATCCCCTCCCACTGGACGGGAGGGCGTGCGACCACGGCGTTTTGACTCGGTTGCCAGTAGCAACAGTGTTTGGCTTTCAGTCTACCGGTAGGACTGACAGAGATGGGCGTTTGGCAGCCCCTGAGGGCAGATGTACCGCCCTGAATCCCCTCCGCACATGTCCCGATACTCGCCCCGGGGGCTGAGAGCGCCTGGAAGGGCCGTCAGGGGTTCCGGAAGATCCCGGTCCGCTCGACACCGCGCCGGCCGCGGTCACCCCCAGGTGTCGCCCGGCCCCTTGCTGCCCGGCGCGCGCAGTCGTCCGTAGCCGCGGACCGGCGCGGCCGGCCCCAGCACCTTGATGGTCTTGACCGTGCCGTGCCCCAGCTCGTGGTTCAGTCGAGCCACCAACTGCCTTGCGAGCCAACGCAGTTGAGTGGCCCAGGCGGTGGAGTCGCACTGTACGGTGAGCACCGCGGCCGCGTCGTCGTAGGAGGTGGGCTCGCAGTGTGCCGAGATGTCCGGGCCGACGATCTGCGCCCACCGGCCCATCACCCCGCCGACCGCCGCCGAGGACTCCCACCCGCGCTCGGTCAGCAGCCGGTTCAGGGCCGCGCCCAGCGGCACCGGGTCCCGGCCGTCCGAACGCGCGCCGCTGCGCAGCCCGTACCGCTTCGCCTCGCGCTTCTCCCGGACCTGCTCGCCCCGCTGGCGGGCCTGCGCCCGGGCCGCCCGCAGCGCCGAGCGGGCCAGGTCGGCCCCGGTCAGCTCCGCGCCGTCCGGCGGGACGGCACTCGGTGGGAGGGCGCCCGGCTGAGGGGACTTCCCGGTCGGATCGCTCACGGCGATCTCCTTTCCCCAGCCTGTGGACAACCGTCGCGGCTGCGCGCCGGTGAGCCGTCCAGCGTACGGGAGCGGACGGGAAGGGGGGCACGCCGGACGGGTCGGACGGCAGGTCGCACGGCAGGTCGGTGGGGTAGGGGAGCGGGGGAGCGGTTCGTCAGGCGTCGACCCGGCGCACCGCGCCGTCGGCCACCGCGTACCGGGCCCCGGCCAGCACCTTCGGGACGTCCTCCGCGACCGCCGCGGTGACCAGCACCTGCTCGCCCCCGGCGACCAGCTCGGCCAGCCGGTCCCGGCGGGTGGCGTCCAGCTCGGCGAAGACGTCGTCGAGGATCAGCACCGGCTCGCCGCCGTCGGCGCGCAGCAGCTCGTACGAGGCCAGCCGCAGCGCCAGCGCGTACGACCAGGACTCCCCGTGGCTGGCGTAGCCCTTGGCGGGCAGCGGGCCGAGCCTGAGGCCCAGCTCGTCGCGGTGCGGCCCGACCAGCGTCAGGCCGCGCTCGACCTCCTGCTTGCGGACGGCCTGGAGGGCCTGGAGCAGCTGTTCCTCGGCCTGCTCACGGCTGGTGGGCAGCTCACCCTCGAAGGAGCTGCGGTACTCCAGCACCGTCTCGCCGCCACCGGGCGCGAGCTGCCCGTACGCGGCGGTCACCAGGGGCTGCAGGGAGGCCACCAGCTGGATCCGGAAGGCGGTCAACTCGGCTCCGGCGCGTGCCAGATGGCCGTCCCAGACCTCCAGGGTGGAGAGGTCCGCGCCCTTGCCACCGCCGGAGCGGCGGGCCATCGCGGCGGTCTTCAGCAGGGCGTTGCGCTGCTTGAGCACCCGCTCGTAGTCCTGGCGGACGCCGGCCAGCCGGGGCGCGCGGGCGGTCAGCAGCTCGTCCAGGAAGCGCCGGCGCTCGCCCGGGTCGCCCTTGACCAGGGTGAGGTCCTCGGGGGCGAACAGCACGGTCCGCAGCAGGCCCAGGACGTCCCGCGGGCGCACGTTGTCGGAGCGGTTGATCCGGGCCCGGTTGGCCTTGCCCGGGGTGATCTCCAGCTCGATCAGGGTGCTGCGGGTCCCGGCCAGCACCGAGGTGCGGATCACCGCGCGCTCGGCGCCGAGCCGGATCAGCGGGGCGTCGGTGGCCACCCGGTGGCTGCCCAGGGTGGCGACGTAGCCGATCGCCTCGACCAGGTTGGTCTTGCCCTGGCCGTTGGGCCCGACGAACGCCGTCACGCCCGGGTCGAGGGGTACCTCGGCCCGGGCGTAGGAACGGAAGTCGGCGAGCGACAGATGCGCGACGTGCATGGCTGTGGACTGCGCTCGCCTTCTGTGACTGTGGCTTCCCGGGGGCGTGCCCCGGGAAGCCGGCCGTTCTCGGTTACTTCGACTCGACCGCGTGGCCGCCGAACTGGTTGCGCAGTGCGGCGATCATCTTCATCTGCGGCGAGTCGTCCTGGCGGGAGGCGAACCGGGCGAAGAGGGAGGCGGTGATCGCCGGCAGCGGCACGGCGTGGTCGATCGCGGCCTCGACCGTCCAGCGGCCCTCACCGGAGTCGGCGGCCCAGCCCTTGAGCTTGGCCAGGTGCTCGTCGTCGTCCAGGGCGCGGACGGCGAGGTCCAGCAGCCAGGAACGGATGACCGTGCCCTCCTGCCAGCTGCGGAAGACCTCGCGCACGTCGGTGACCTCGGGGGCCGCCTCCAGCAGCTCCCAGCCCTCGGCGAAGGCCTGCATCATCGCGTACTCGATGCCGTTGTGGACCATCTTGGCGAAGTGGCCGGCGCCGACCGCGCCCGCGTGCACGGCGCCGAAGTCGCCCTCGGGCTTGAGCGCGTCGAAGATCGGCTGGGCCTTGGCGACGTGCTCGGCGTTGCCGCCGTACATCAGCGCGTAGCCGTTCTCCAGGCCCCAGACACCGCCGGAGACGCCGCAGTCCACGAAGCCGATGCCCTTGGCGGCCAGCGACTCGGCGTGCTTGATGTCGTCGGTCCAGCGGGAGTTCCCGCCGTCCACGACCACGTCGCCGGGGGAGAGCAGCTCGGCGAGCTCGTCCACGGTCGCCTGGGTGGCGGCCCCGGCCGGGACCATGACCCAGACCACGCGCGGGCCCTGGAGCTTGGTGACGAGCTCCTGGAGGCTCTCGACGTCGGAGATGTCCGGGTTGCGGTCGTAGCCGATGACGGTGTGGCCGGCGCGGCGGATCCGCTCGCGCATGTTGCCGCCCATCTTGCCGAGACCGATGAGGCCGAGCTCCATGACCAAGTCCTTACCTGTGGTGACGTGCCTGCCTGCGGCGCCGTTGCCGCGCTGCCCTGAGCCTACGCGCTGAAGCACGAGGGCCTCCCCGTGGTCGGGCCGACCGGGGGAGGCCTTCCACAGGCTGTGCGCACAGCCTGTGGGTGACGCGCGTGACGCCGGCGGGGCGGCCGGGACCGCCCCGGGCCGCCGGTCAGCCGGAGAGGCGGACCGGCATGATCAGGTACTGGTAGGCCTCGTCGGCCTCGGTGTCCACCGCGGCCTTGCCGCTGAGCAGCGCCGGCTTGGTCGGCGTGGTGAAGCTCAGCTGGGCGTAGGCGGAGTCGATGGCCTTGAGGCCCTCCTCCAGGTAGCCCGGGTTGAAGGCGATCGAGATGTCGTCGCCCTCCAGGTCCGCGTCGATCCGCTCGGTGGCCTGGGCGTCGTCGCCCGAGCCGGCCTCCAGCGTCAGCACGCCCTGCTCGAAGTTGAGCCGGACCGGGGTGTTGCGCTCGGCGACCAGCGAGACGCGCTTGAGCGCCTCCAGGAAGGGCTGGGTCTGGATCGCGGCGACGGCGCTGAACTCCGTCGGGAAGAGGCTGCGGAACTTGGGGAACTCGCCCTCCAGCAGCCGGGTGGTGGTCCGGCGGCCGGCGCCCTCGAAGCCGATCAGGCCCTCGCCCGCGCCGCCCGAGGAGAGCGCGATCGAGACGGTGTCGCCGCTGCCCAGGGACTTGGCGATGTCCTGCAGGGTCTTGGCGGGCACCAGGGCGACCGCGGAGATGTCCGGCTGCTCGGGTTTCCAGAGCAGCTCGCGGACGGCGAAGCGGTAGCGGTCGGTGGCGGCCAGGGTGATCCGGTCGCCCTCGATCTCGACCCGCACACCGGTGAGCACCGGCAGGGTGTCGTCCCGGCCCGCGGCCACCGCGGCCTGGCTGACCGCCGAGGCGAACACGTCACCGGAGACGGTGCCGGTCGCGGTCGGCATCTGGGGCAGGGCCGGGTACTCGTCCACCGGCAGGGTGGGGAGGGTGAACCGGGAGCTGCCGCAGACCACGGTGACCCGCTGGCCGTCGGTGGAGATCTCCACAGGCCTGTTGGGAAGGTTGCGCGAGATGTCGTTCAGCAGCCGGCCGGAGACCAGCACGGTGCCGGCCTCCTCGATGTCCGCCTCCAGCTCGACCCGGGCCGAGACCTCGTAGTCGAAGCCGGACAGCGCCAGGCTGCCCTCCTGTGCCGTCAGCAGCAGGCCGGCCAGCACCGGCACCGGCGGCCGTGCCGGGAGGCTGCGGGCAGCCCAGGCCACCGCCTCCGCGAGGACGTCACGCTCCACCCGGAACTTCACCGGTAACCGCCTCCTGGATCGAGCGCTCCCGCTCGCAAAGTCTGGTTCTTCTGATCTTGGTCGTCGGTACGGCCGGCCGCCGAGCTCTGCCACTCCGCATCCAGTCGCCCGAGGACAGTCTGACGTACTCCACCGACAGACGGGGCAGACGGGCGGAAGCAAGCCGAACAGATGTCGGGGAGCGGTTGTCCACAGATTTCGGCCCCACCTGCTTTCAAGCATGTCGATGGGTCTATAGGTGTAGTGGTAGTAGTAGGGCCTGTGGAAACCGTGGATAACCCTGTTTGCGCAGGTCAGGCCCGGTTTTTTGTCCACAGGAGGTGTGGACGGCGGCTGTGGACGAGCAGGGCCCGCTGTGGACAGCGGAGCGTTACCCACAGGGCACGTTGGGTATCCACAGGTTATCCCCAGCGCCGTCCCCAGATCCGGGCCGGGTTATCCACGGGGGCCGGTCAACATTTCGTGACGCCTTTCACACCAGGGCATGAACGGGGGCCCAAGGTTGTCGAACTGTGGACGCGGCTGTGGACAACCTGGGGATAACCGCCGCCGCCCTGGGGACAACCGGTGGACAACCCGAATGGCCCACTGACGACCCGCCAATTGTCCACACCCTGTGGATAACCGTTGTGCACAAGTCCACAGGCACCTGACCTGCGCGGAAGAGCGTAGCGGCGAGCGGCCTGTGGAGGAATTCTGGATAACTCGCAGGCTCACGGCCTGTGGACGGTGGAGAACCGCCCCGCCCTGTGGACAACGGCCCTGCGCGCCCGGGGTGTTCGAACCACCGGTCAGATGTTCGGCGCGGGCGGCGGACTGGCGGAGCGTCCGTCACGGCATTCCTGCCCCGCCGATCGGCGGCGCACACCTGTGGATATGCCGAAAGGGCGTCAGGATCGCTCCTGACGCCCTTCCAGAGGGGTGTGGACGGCCGCTGGGCCGGTCGGCTAGCTCTTGATGCGGTTGGTCAGTTCGGTGACCTGGTTGTAGATCGAGCGGCGCTCGGCCATCAACGACCGGATCTTGCGGTCGGCGTGCATCACCGTGGTGTGGTCGCGGCCGCCGAACTGCGCGCCGATCTTCGGCAGCGAGAGGTCGGTCAGCTCCCGGCAGAGGTACATGGCGATCTGGCGCGCCGTCACCAGCACCCGGCTGCGGGAGGACCCGCAGAGGTCGTCCACGCCCAGCCCGAAGTAGGCGGCGGTCTGCTGCATGATGACCTGCGCGGTGATCTCCGGTCCGGCGTCCTCGTCCCCGCCGGGGATCAGGTCCTTGAGGACGATGCCGGCCAACTCCAGGTCCACCGGTGCCCGGTTGAGGTTGGCGAAGGCGGTGACCCGGATCAGGGCGCCCTCCAACTCCCGGATGTTGCGGGTGATCCGGGACGCGATGAACTCCAACACGTCCGCCGGAGCGTTCAGTTGTTCCTGGATCGCCTTCTTGCGCAGGATCGCGATCCGGGTCTCCAGCTCCGGCGGGGTGACGTCGGTGATCAGCCCCCACTCGAAGCGGTTGCGCAGCCGGTCCTCCAGCGTGATCAGCTGCTTGGGCGGCCGGTCGGACGAGAGGACGATCTGCTTGGTCGCGTTGTGCAGGGTGTTGAAGGTGTGGAAGAACTCCTCCTGCGTGGACTCCTTGCTCGCCAGGAACTGCACGTCGTCCACGAGCAGGATGTCCATGTCCCGGTACCGCTTGCGGAACGCGTCCGCCTTGCCGTCCCGGATCGAGTTGATGAACTCGTTGGTGAACTCCTCCGAGGACACGTACCGCACCCGGGTCCCCGGGAAGAGACTGCGCGAGTAGTGCCCGATGGCGTGCAGCAGGTGGGTCTTGCCCAGCCCGGACTCGCCGTAGATGAAGAGCGGGTTGTACGCCTTGGCCGGGGCCTCGGCGACGGCCACCGCCGCCGCGTGCGCGAAGCGGTTGCTCGCACCGATGACGAAGGTGTCGAAGAGGTACTTGGGGTTCAGCCGGGCCGCGGGTTCGTCCTTGCGGGAGCCGCCGGCCGGGGGAGCGCCGGGTGGGGCCGGTACGCCGGGGACGGCCGGGCGGTCGGTGGCGCGCTCGGGGCCGGGCTTCTCAGCGGGGCGGCCGGGTCCCGGGCGCCCGGCGGGGCCGCGCCGGCCGGCGGCGGTCCGCGGGTGCTCCCCGGGACCGGGGCCGTAGGCACCGCCGAAGAGGTCGCCCTGGGTGGTCGACGAGGGGCCGGGCAGCGGCCGGGGAGCCGGACGCTGGGCGGGCGGCTCCTGCTCCGGGTAGCCGGAGCCGTGCTCGGGGTAGCCCTGGTGGCCCTGGTGGCTCTCCCAGGACGGGTTCTGCGGTGCGGCGCCGTAGCCGCCGGGCCGGCCGGTGCCGTAGGGCGGGGCCGGGTGCTCCTGGTAGCCGGAGCCCTCGTACTGGTCGTGCTCGTACTCGGACTCGTAGGGGCGCTCGTAGCCCTGGTGCCCGTAGTCGCCGCCCTCGCCCCGCTGGTAGGGCTCGGCGGTCGGCTGCTCGTCCTGCGCCGGGGTGGTGGGCACGGCGTTGGCGTCGACCATCACCGCGATCCGGACCGGGCGGCTGAGCTCGCGGCTGAGGGCCTCGGTCAGCTGGGGCAGCAACCGCCCCTCCAGCACCTGCTTGGCCCGCTCGTTGGGGGTCGCCAGCAGGGCGGTGTCGTGCATCATCCACATCGGCTGGGTGCGCTGCACCCACTGCTTGTCCATCTCCCCGATGTCCGGGTCGCCGACCAGCCGCTCGACGACTCTCGCCCAGACCGGGACGAGGTCGCTGTTGACATCAGCCACTGGTGCACGCTTTCTCGGTTCCCCGCGGCTCCAGCAGGGGTGGTGGATCAAGAGACTGTGGATCTGTGTCCGTTGACGAAGAACAAAACCAGACAAGTCCTGCAACGGTAGTCAGCGAACAGAGCCGGATCAAGTCGTTGTCCACAGGCTGTGGGCGACGGAGGCCGCGGACATCGCCCGGAGCGTCCGGCGCGAACGGCTGGTTTGACCCTCGTGCCCCGTCCCGCGTACCGTAACCAGGTCGAGTTGTCGATGGCCGCTGCCGCATGTCCGCGGGTCCACCCGCTCCATAAGGCGCGCAGCACGGGCGCCGTGGATTGCCCTGAACCCCAGCCGAACTGGGAGGACGGGTCGGATTTCCGTATCAGGGGAGATCACGCGGACGCACGGTGACGGCCAAGCGACTCCGCGTCATCCTACGATTCACCTCAGGAGCCCCCGAGTGAGCAAGCGCACCTTCCAGCCGAACAACCGTCGCCGCGCGAAGACCCACGGCTTCCGGCTGCGTATGCGTACCCGCGCCGGCCGTGCCATCCTGGCCGCCCGCCGTGGCAAGGGCCGCAGCGCGATCTCCGCCTGATCCGCGCCAGAGTCTGTTGTGCTGCCCTCCGAAAACCGGCTGCGGCGGCGCCAGGACTTCGCGACCGCGGTGAAACGCGGTCGCCGGGCCGGCCGGCCCCTACTGGTCGTCCATCTCAGCAGAGACGGCGACCCGACGGGGCAGGCCGACCGGACCAGCGACTCCCGCCCGCACGTCGCCGAGGGGACTCCTTCGGCGCGTGCGGGTTTCGTCGTGAGCAAGGCCGTCGGTCCGGCGGTCGTCCGTAACCTGGTCAAGCGCCGACTGCGCCACCTCGTCCGTGATCGTCTGTCCAGGCTGCCCGCCGGTAGCCTGATAGTGGTGCGTGCGCTGCCCCAGGCCGCGTCCGCCTCGTACCAGGACCTGGAACGCGACCTGGACGCGGCGCTGAAGCGGCTGCTGAAGGCGGAGCCCGCCGCCACGGCGCCGACGGGAGCAGGTCGATGAAGTACCTGCTGATGGGTCTGATCAGGGTCTACCAGTGGACCATCAGCCCACTGCTCGGTCCGGTGTGCCGCTATTACCCCTCCTGCTCGCACTACGGCTTCGAGGCCGTGAAGGTGCACGGGGCGGTCAAGGGCGGCGGCCTGACCGTCTGGCGCATCCTGCGCTGCAATCCGTGGACGCCCGGCGGGGTCGATCATGTACCGCCGCGCAAGCACCCGGTGTGGCACCGCCGGCTGCGCGACCTGCTGAACCGCGGGTCCGCCGCCGAACAGCCGGTGGCCACGCCCTCCGCCGGTCCGGACCCCGAGGGCCCGGCGACCATTGGCCCCGTGGGGCCAATCCCAATGTCCAAGGAGCCTGACCGGTGACCTTCTCCTTCCTGAATCCCCTGTACACAGCGGTGTCCTGGATCATCGTCCAGTTCCACTCGCTGTACAGCCACGTCTTCGACCCGAACGGTGGCTGGGCCTGGGGTCTGGCCATCGCCTCCATGGTGGTCGTCATCCGGATCTGCCTGATCCCGCTCTTCGTGAAGCAGATCAAGGCGACCCGGGCCATGCAGGCGATCCAGCCGAAGATGAAGGCCATCCAGGAGCGCTACAAGAACGACAAGCAGCGCCAGTCCGAAGAGATGATGAAGCTGTACAAGGATGCGGGTACCAACCCGTTCTCCAGCTGCCTTCCCATCATCGTCCAGGCGCCGTTCTTCACCGCTCTCTACGGCGTGCTCGCCAAGGTCGCCGACGGCAAGCCGATCGGCGTCATCGACGGCACCCTGCTCGACAGCGCCCAGCAGGCGCACATCTTCGGCGCCCCGCTCTCGGCGACCTTCGTCGGCAGCAGTGAGGTCAGCGTCAAGATCGTCGTCGCCATCATGATCGTCATGATGTCGCTGTCGCAGTTCATCACGCAGCGCCAGCTGATGACCAAGAACGTGGACCTCACGGTCAAGACGCCGTTCATGCAGCAGCAGAAGATGCTGATGTACGTCTTCCCGATCATGTTCGCCGTGATGGGCATCAACTTCCCCGTCGGTGTGCTGGTCTACTGGCTGACCACCAACGTCTGGTCGATGGGCCAGCAGCTGATCGTCATCCGGAACAACCCGACTCCCGGCAGCAAGGCCTGGGACGAGCGCCAGGTCCGGCTGAAGAAGGCCGGCCGCATCAACCCGGACGGCTCGGAGATCAAGGGCGCCCTCTGGGGCCTGCTGCCTCCGAAGAAGACGGCTACGTCCGCCGCGGCCGTCGTCGAGGACGCGGTGCAGGTGCGTCGCCAGCAGCCGCGCAAGCAGACCAAGTCGCAGCGCCAGCACACCGGTGGTGCCCCGACGGCCAGCCTGACCAAGGACGCCCCGGCCCCGGCCGAGGAGTCCGAGGCCCCCGCCCCGGCCGAGTCCGGCAGCGCCAAGCCGACCGCGACCAGGCCCTCCGGGGCCAAGTCCGGCCCGGCCCGGCAGCAGGGCGGCCGGCAGCAGCCGAAGCGCGGTGGGCAGGGCGGCCAGCGGCCGAAGAAGAAGTCCTGACCCGATCTCGGCCCCGGACCGTCCCAGCGGCCCCCTGAACCTCGTTCCCGGCCCACCAACCGGGCCCATCCCCGAAGGAGTCCATCAGTGACGGAAGGCACCACCTCCGCCGTCGAGGTCGAGGACGCTGCCAGCGCCGACGAGAGCCTCATCTCCCGTCTGGAGCAGGAGGGCGACATCGCGGCGGACTACCTGGAGGGTCTGCTCGACATCGCCGACCTCGATGGGGACATCGACATGGACGTCGAGGGCGACCGTGCCCTGGTCTCCATCGTCGGTGACGGCAACGACCGTTCCCTCCAGCGCCTGGTCGGCCAGGACGGTGAGGTGCTGGAGGCGCTGCAGGAGCTGACCCGGTTGGCCGTTCACCGGGAGACCGGCGAGCGCAGCCGCCTCATGCTGGACATTGCGGGCTTCCGCGCCCGCAAGCGCACCGAGTTGGCCGAGCTCGGCGCCAAGGCCGCGGAGCAGGTCAAGAGCTCGGGCGAGCAGGTCAAGCTCCGGGCGATGACGCCCTTCGAGCGCAAGGTCGTGCACGACGCCGTGGCCGCGGCCGGTCTGCGCAGCGAGTCGGAGGGCGAAGAGCCCCAGCGGTGCGTGGTCGTGCTGCCGGCCTGAGACCGGGGAAGTCGATGACCGGCTGCTTCGGCGACCGGTGACCTTCAAGAGGACTCGACCCCGTCCGCCTCGTGCGGGCGGGGTCGTCGTCCCTTCGCGGGGCAGGAGTCCGGCGAGAGATGTTTCACGTGAAACAGTGCGGAGAGCGGGTCGGTGGATCCGGGGAGCGGAGAGGTCGAGATGGACACGGAGAGCGCGGCTGCCGGGGAACCGGCGGCAGGTGCCGGTAGTTCGGCCGCTGAGGGCCCGGGCGGCGACGGCACGGCGATCGAGGGGCCGCCCGAAGCCCCGGCCGTGGCCCGGGAGGTCTTCGGTGACCGCTACGAGGCGGCGGTGCGCTACACCGAGCTGCTGGCCACCGCGGGCGTCCAGCGCGGGCTGATCGGCCCCCGCGAGGTGCCCCGGCTCTGGGACCGCCACGTGCTGAACTGCGCGGTGCTCGCCGAGCTGCTGCCGCCCGGGTCGACCCTGTGCGACGTCGGCTCCGGCGCCGGGCTGCCCGGCATCCCGGTCGCACTGGCGCGTCCGGACGTCTCGGTGACGCTGCTGGAGCCGCTGCTGCGCCGGACCACCTTCCTGGAGGAGGTGGTCCGGGAGCTGGGCCTGGAGAACGTCACCGTGCTGCGCGGCCGGGCCGAGGAGATGGTCGGCAAGCTCGCGGTCGACGTGGTGACGGCCCGGGCGGTGGCACCGCTGGACCGGCTGGCCGGCTGGGGCATGCCGCTGCTCCGCCCGCACGGCCAGATGCTGGCGCTCAAGGGCGACAGTGCCGAGCAGGAGCTGGCCGACTCCCGGGCCGGGTTGGCCAAGCTGGGCGCGGTCGAGTGGACGGTCATCTCGGTGGGCGAGGGCACCCTGGAGACCTCGACCCGGGTGATCCAGGTCAAGGCGGGGGAGAGCCCCGGCGGGGTCAAGGCGGCGACCCGGCGGGCCAAGGCGGCCCGGGCCGGGCGCAATGCCGGAGCCGCCGCGCGCGCCGGCGAGCGGAGCCGGGGCGGACGGCGCCGCAGCCGCTGAGCGTGGTGATGCCCGACACGGGCGGGTGGTCCTCGGGGACCACCCGCCCGTTCGTCGTTCCGGAAGCGGGTCCAGGTTCGGGTCGGGGTGGATGGCGTCGGAGCGACGGGTGGGCAGCCGGTGGGGTGACGACGGGCCACCGGAGTGTCGCACCGTCAGAATTCCGACATTGCGGGCATGGTGTTTCACGTGAAACGTCGCTCCCTGCTTTCCGGAATCCTTGGTCGCAGCCGGGCGGCGACTGTTGCCGCTCCGGTTTCACGTGAAACACTGACCTCCATGCAGGACTCGGAGACCATCGACCAGATCGATGACACGCCCATCGCGCGTGCCGCCCAGGCTGCGGTGCGGGCGATCGGCCGCGCGGGTGAGGGGCTTCCCCGGCCCGCCACCACTCGGGTGATCGTGGTCGCCAACCAGAAGGGCGGGGTGGGCAAGACCACCAGCACCGTCAACATGGCCGCCTCGCTCGCCATGCACGGACTGCGCGTGCTGGTGGTGGACCTCGACCCCCAGGGCAACGCCTCGACGGCGCTCGGCATCGATCACCACGCCGAGGTGCCGTCGATCTACGACGTCCTGGTGGAGGGCAAGCCGCTGGCCGACGTGGTGCAGCCGGTGGTGGACGTCGAGGGACTCTTCTGCGTCCCCGCCACCATCGACCTGGCCGGCGCGGAGATCGAACTGGTCTCGCTGGTCGCCCGCGAGAGCCGGCTGCAGCGCGCCATCGCCGCCTACGAGCAGCCGCTGGACTACATCCTGATCGACTGCCCGCCCTCGCTCGGCCTGTTGACGGTCAACGCCCTGGTCGCCGGCCAGGAGGTGCTGATCCCGATCCAGTGCGAGTACTACGCGCTGGAGGGCCTCGGCCAGCTGCTGCGCAACGTCGAGCTGGTCCGGGCGCACCTCAACCCCACGCTGCACGTCTCCACCATCCTGCTCACCATGTACGACGCCCGGACCAGGCTGGCCGCCCAGGTGGCCGAGGAGGTCCGGACGCACTTCGCACAGGAGGTGCTGCACACCGCGATCCCGCGCTCGGTCCGGATCTCGGAGGCACCCAGCTACGGTCAGACGGTGCTCACCTACGACCCGGGCTCGACCGGTGCGCTCTCCTACCTGGAGGCCGCTCGGGAGCTGGCGATGCGGGCACCGGGCGTCGGTGGCGGTGGTACGTCGGTCGGTCAGCAACGCGCCGGCCAGCAGCAGGGCAGCGAGCCGGGGCAGCACGCCCCGATGGCACAGCACGGTACGACGGAGGGCAATCGGTGAGTGGTCGCAGGGGTCTGGGACGAGGGCTCGGGGCACTGATCCCGGCTGCCACGCCGGCGTCCGGCGGGGCGGCGGCACAGCCTGCGGCGTCCTCGCCCGCGTCGGCCCCGGTGGTGTCCACCGGGACGGTGTCGCCGGTCGCGGTGCCGGTGCTGCCGACGGGTCGCGGCACGGTGGCGGCGAAGGCCGCCGCCGAGAGCCTGCGGGAGCTGGCCGAACGGGAGCAGGCCGAGGCCGCCGGACCGGCCCTCGCCCAGGTGGACGGCGCCCGCTTCGCCGAGCTGCCGCTGGACTCGATCACGCCGAACCCGCGCCAGCCGCGCGAGGTGTTCGACGAGGACAAGCTGGCCGAGCTGGTCGCCTCGATCAAGGAGGTGGGTCTGCTCCAGCCGGTCGTGGTGCGCCAGGTCGCGCCCGAGCGCTTCGAGCTCATCATGGGCGAGCGGCGCTGGCGGGCCTCCCGGGAGGCGGGGCTGGAGCAGATCCCGGCGATCATCCGGGCCACCGAGGACGACAAGCTGCTCCTGGACGCCCTGCTGGAGAACCTGCACCGGGCCGAGCTGAACGCGCTGGAGGAGGCGGCCGCCTACGACCAGCTGCTGCGGGACTTCTCCTGCACCCACGACGAGCTGGCGGACCGGATCGGCCGCTCGCGCTCGCACGTCTCCAACACCCTGCGGCTGCTGAAGCTCTCGCCGGGGGTCCAGCGGAGGGTGGCGGCCGGGACGTTGACGGCCGGCCACGCCCGGGCCCTGCTCGGGGTGCCGGACGGTGAGCGCCAGGAGCAGTTGGCCAAGCGGATCATCGCGGAAGGTCTCTCGGTGCGGACCACCGAGGAGATCGTCTCGGTGATGGACCGCGAGGAGAAGCCGCAGCGGCCGACCGGGCCGAAGGCGGGCAAGCTGCTCTCGCCGGCCTTCAACGACCTGGCGAGCCGGCTCTCGGACCGCTTCGACACCCGGGTCAAGGTCGAGGTCTCGCAGCGCGGCGGCAAGTTGGGCAAGGGCAAGGTCGTCCTGGAGTTCGGCTCGGTGGAGGACCTGAACCGGATCCTGGACAGCCTCGCTCCGGGCGAGGACGGATTGCGGCTGTCGCAGGGCTGAGCGGGGCCGAGGACGGATCTCGACGGGTGCATGTTCCACGTGAGCGGCTGTTTCACGTGAAACATGCACCCATCGGCGTTCGGGGGGAATGCTCGACTGTGGAGTGGACGAGGAGGTGCGGGGCATGGGACGACGGATCGTTCCGCTGACGCTGGACAACCTCGAGGACCTGCCGACGACCTGCCGCTCCTGCGTGTTCTGGGAGCTGGATCCGGTCACCGGTCGGGCGGCGGTCGAGTCCGGGAAGCCGGAGCTGGAGAAGGAGGGGTGGATCTCCGCCGTCCTGCTGGAGTGGGGTTCCTGCGGCCGGGTCGTCTACGTGGACGACAACCCCGCGGGCTTCGTGCTGTACGCCCCGCCGGCGTACGTGCCGCGGTCGCAGTCCTTCCCGACCAGTCCGGTCTCGCCGGACGCCGTCCAGCTGATGATCAGCCGCGTGCTCCCGGGTTACCAGCGGCAGGGCCTCGGCCGGGTGCTGGTGCAGACGGTGGCCAAGGATCTGATGGGGCGCGGGGTCCGGGCGATCGAGGCGTTCGGCGCGACCGGTCGGACCCCGCCGAGCTGTGTGCTGCCGGCCGATCATCTGCTGGCGGTCGGCTTCAAGACGGTCCGGCCGCACCACCGCTATCCGCGGCTGCGGCTGGAGGCCCGGACCACGCTCTCCTGGCGCGGCGACGTGGAGGGCGCGCTGGAGCGGCTGCTGGGCGGAGCCCGGAAGGAGCCGGCGCTGCGGCCGTTCTGAACCCGTCCGCCGGGGGAGGCGGTAACGGCGACGGCGGCGCCCCCCCCGGGTGGGGGAGCGCCGCCGTCGCCGTGGCCGGGCGGGCCGGAGCCCGACCGCCGGTCGGGCCTAGAGGAAGTCGGCCAGCTCGCGCAGCAGCGCGGCCTTCGGACGCGCACCGGTGATCGACTTCACCGGCTCGCCGCCCTTGTAGACGATCAGCGTCGGGATCGAGATGACGTTGTACTGGGCAGCGGTCTGCTGGTTGGCGTCGACGTCCAGCTTGGCGATGGTCAGCTTGTCGGAGTGCTCGGCCGCGATCTCGTCCAGGATCGGGGCGACCTGGCGGCACGGGCCGCACCAGGTGGCCCAGAAGTCGACCAGGACGGGCTTGTCGCTGTCCAGGACGTCGGCCTTGAACGTCGCATCGGTGACGGTGGTGGTGGACGCGGCCACGGGAACTCCTAGGGGTGGAACGGAGGGGGTGCTGCCAGGAGAACAACGGGCGGGCCCGTTCTGTTTCTGCCCGGCCGTGGTGGGGGTGTTCCACGGGGAACACCCCCACCGGGGTTCGGTCGGTGGGGCGGCGGTCAGACCGCCACGGCGGCGGCCTGGGCCTCCAGGTCGGCCAGCGAGGCCAGGTAGCGCTCGGCGTCCAGTGCGGCGGAGCAGCCGGTGCCGGAGGCGGTGATGGCCTGACGGTAGGTGTGGTCGACGACGTCGCCGGCGCCGAAGACACCGGGGATGTTGGTCCGGGTCGAGGGAGCGTCGACCTTCAGGTAACCCTCGGCGTCCAGCTCCAGCTGGCCCTTGAAGAGCTCGGTGCGCGGGTCGTGGCCGATCGCGATGAACAGGCCGGTGACGGGCAGCTCGCGGGTCTCGCCGGTGGTGGTGTCGCGCAGGGTGACGCCGCTCAGCTTCGGGTCCCCGTGGATCGCCTCGACGGCGCTGTCCCACTCGAAGCGGATCTTCTCGTCGGCGAAGGCGCGCTCCTGCATCGCCTTGGAGGCGCGCAGGGTGTCCCGGCGGTGGATGATCGTGACGCTGCGGGCGAAGCGGGAGAGGAAGGTGGCCTCCTCCAGGGCGGTGTCGCCGCCGCCGACCACGGCGATGTCCTGGTCACGGAAGAAGAAGCCGTCGCAGGTGGCGCACCACGAGACGCCGCGCCCGGAGAGCTTGTCCTCGTTCGGCAGATTCAGCTTGCGGTGCTGCGAGCCGGTGGTGACGATCACGGCGCGGGCCCGGTGGACGTTGCCCTCGGAGTCCGTCACGGTCTTGATGTCGCCGGTGAGGTCGACGGCGACGATGTCGTCCGGAATCAGCTCGGCGCCGAAGCGCTCGGCCTGCGCCCGCATGTTGTCCATCAGCTCGGGGCCCATGATGCCGTCCCGGAAGCCGGGGAAGTTCTCGACCTCGGTGGTGTTCATCAGCGCGCCACCGGCGGTGACGGCGCCCTCGAAGACGAGGGGCTTGAGGGCGGCACGGGCGGTGTAGAGCGCAGCCGTGTAGCCGGCCGGGCCGGAACCGATGATGATCACGTTACGGACGTCGCTCACTGCATCTCCTGGTTCGCATCGCGACCCGCGCTAGGGCGGGGAGGGCGGTCCTGCTCCGCCGCCCGGGACAACGACTGACCAGTCTCTCGCATTCCCAGGCCGATCGGCACCAGGCGCCCGCACTGTGGGAGCGTCGGGCCGCACCGGGCGTGGATCGCACGGGAACGGTACGGGTCGGCGGGCAGCCGGGCGAACGGCCCGCCTCCCGAGGGTCGCCGGTCCGGCGGGTCACGCCCGGTACCTCCCCGGTCAGCGGGCCGGGACGGTGCGGTGGAGCCGGACCGGTCCGCAGTCGGGCGAGCGCAGGTAGACGTCGAGCTGATCCGGCCGGCCCGGCACCGCGTACACCAGGAGCTCGACCGGGGAGCCGGCGTAGCTGCCGCGGTCGGTGGCCAGCAGCGGGCCGTCGACGGGTGCCGGACACGCAGGGTCGGTCCCACCGCCGGTGAGCCCCTGGCCGCTCTCGACGGGCGGCGCGGCGGACGGTGAGAAGGGCTTGGCGGGGCCGTCCGGGGTGGCGTCGGCGCGGGTGAGCAGTTGCTGCACCTGGGCCGCGAGCCGGTCGTCCTGGTAGACGGTGCCGGCCGAGAGCTCCGCCTTGGCGCCCGCCGTGGCGCCGCTCGAAGGGGCTCCGGCTGCGGCCGGGGCGCCGGCCCGCACGGCGGTGTCCGCGCCCTGCCGGTCGGCGGGCTGGACCAGCAGCGCGCCGCCGAGGCCGACCGCGAGCAGCGCGGCCGCGGCGCCGAGCAGCACGGCGACCCGCCGGCGGCGCGGACGGGGACGACCCGGACCGGCGGGGGAGGAAGCGGCGCCGACGGGCCGTCCGGGCGGCCCCGGGGGGGCTGTGGCGGAGTGCGCCGCACTGGTGGGGCCACGGAGCGGCCCGGGGCTCGTGGTGCCCCTGTGGGGGCCCTGTGGGGCCGTGGGCCCCGAGGTGGCCCGGTCGGTCGCGTCGGCGCCGGCTGCGGCGGCGAGGGCCGCGTCCAGCCGTGCGGCGACGTCGGCGGGCATGGCCGGGGCCGGCACCTCGCCGAGCAGGGTGCCGATCTCGGCGAGCGCCTCGGCGGTCCCGCGGCAGTCGGCGCAGCCGTCCAGGTGCCGCCGCAGTTCCTCGGCGGTGGCGGGCTCGACCAGGTCCTCGGCGAGGTCGGCGAGCTCGTCGACCGAGGGGTGTGCTCCGACGGGGTCGGGGGAGGAGAGGGGGGCCGTCATCGCGTGCTCGCGTCTCCTTCCAGAATCGGTCGGCCGGTGTCCGGGCCTGTCCCTGTGACGGTTCTGGCCCCGGGCGGGTTCCCCGGGGGCGCCGCGCGGCCGCCCCGGGTGGTCCCGGCCGGCCCCGTCCCACCCGGCGACGCCGGCCCCGGCGGCACTGTTTCACGTGAAACATCGGCTGCGGCGCCGCCCTCGCGCAGATGCCGCACCAGGGGCAGGAGACGGGCCCGGCCGCGGGCGCAGCGGCTCTTCACCGTCCCGACCGGTACACCCAGCAGCTCGGCCGCCTCGGCGACCGGGTAGCCCTGCATGTCGACCAGGACCAGCGCGGCCCGCTGCTCGGGCGCCAGTTCGCCGAGCGCCGCCGCCAGCTCCCGGTGCAGCTCGGCGCGGACCACCGGGGAGTCGGCCGGTTCGGCGGAGCCGACCAGGGAGTCGAGGCGCTGCGGGTCGTCGTCGAGCGGCTTGGTGCGGCGGGAGGCGGTGCGCCGGGCGCGGTCCAGACAGGCGTTGACGACGATCCGGTGCAGCCAGGTGGTGACGGCCGAGCGGCCCTGGAAGGTGTGGGCGGCCCGGAAGGCGGAGACCAGGGCGTCCTGGAGGGCGTCGGCGGCCTCCTCGCGGTCGCCCAGGGTGCGCAGGGCGACCGCCCAGAGCCGGTCGCGGTGGCGGTCGACCAGGTGCCCGAAGGCCTCCCGGTCGCCGGCGACGTGCCGGGCGAGCAGCGCCGCGTCGTCGTCCGTCCGGTCCGTCCGGTCCGCCACTGTCACCCCTTGCCGTTCGTCGCCCGCCGCGCCCCGGTCGCGGCGCACCTGTCGCCCCGTCGCCCGGTCTCCGGTCAGCCGGAGACCTTGACCTCGGCGACGTAGCCGCGGAACTTGCCGTCCGTATCCTTCGGCAGGCCGGTCATCCAGAGCAAGAGGTACCGCGTGGTGACCGGGCTCTCCAGGGTGTAGTCGACCGTGGTGCCGCTCTGCTTGCCGGCCGCCACCGTGAAGTCGCCCGGCTGTGCCTTGGCCGGGTCGCCGGCCGCCTGCGGTCCGGGGATCCGGAGCTCCGCCGTGGTGGAGCCGACGAACTGCACGTTCACCGAGCTGACGGCCTGCGCCGAGCCGAGGTCGAGCAGCAGGCCGATGCCCTCCCGGAGGGCGGGCTTGGGGCCGAGGGGGTCGTTGTACCAGGAGGTGACCCAGGTCGTGCCCGGATCCCCGTCGATGGCCTTGCCGACCGTGTACTTGCCCCCCGGGGAGTCGCCCGCCGGGCTGTACGCCTGGGCGTCCTTGACCGGGACCGGCACCGGGGTGTGGGCGGCGGCGTGCGCGGTCGGCGACGTCCCGGAGGGCGAGGGCCCGGCGGTGACCACGGAGTTCCCGGAGTTGCGCAGGGTGTCCACCAGTTGCCAGGAGGCGACGCCGATCGCGCTGAGCGCGACCGTCCAGGCCGTCACCTTGAGGACCCGGCGCAGTCGGCGCCGACTGCGCCGGACCGGGGCGGGGCGGGTCGCCGCGGGCACCGGCCCGGTGCCGGGGGCGGCCACCACCCGGGTGGGGTTGGGCGCGGTGGGCAGCGCGTGGGTGGTGTGCCGGGGCGGCGGGGTGAAGGCGGGCAGCGCCGTCTCGGGCTGGCGGATCCGCGGCATCAGCGCGATCGCCTTGGCCAGCTGCTCCGGGGTGGAGATCGGCTCGGCGTGGTGCGGCGGGTGGTCGAACAGGGCTCGCGCGGCCAGCTCGGACAGGCCCTTGTGGACCCCGGCCCGGACCTGGTCCGGCGGTACGTCGCGGAGGTTCTTCGGCAGGCCCTTGAGGTCGTAGCGGTCCTCGGGGAACGGCCAGCGGTGGGTCAGCGCGGCGAACAGCAGCGCGCCGATGGCCCGGGTGTCGGTGCGCTCGGCGTCCTCGTCGGCGCCCTCGTCGGGCAGGCCGCGCAGGGCGGCGTCGACGGCGATGCCGTTGATCCGGTACTGGCCGCTGTCGGTGCGCAGCACGCAGCGCGGGGTGAGCCGCAGATGGGCCTGGCCGCGCCGGTGGGCGGTGGCGACCGCGTCGGTGACCTGGCGGACCATCTGGTACGCCTCGTGCGGCTCCATCGGGCCGGTGGCGAGCAGCTTGGCGAGGTCGGAGGCGTGCGGCAGCCACTCCCGCACGACGTAGACCAGCTCGCCCTCCTGGACGGCGTCCAGGACCTGGACGAAGCGTGGGTCGCCGAGCAGCGCGGCGGACTTGGCGGCGGCCAGCACGGCCCGGGCCCGCTGGTGGCCGGAGGCCATCAGGTGGACGCCGACGGCCCGGCGCAGCTTCTCGTCGACCGCCCGCCAGCTGCTGAAGGTCTCGGTGTGGGAGATGCATTCCTCCAGCCGGTACCGGTGGCCGATCATGTCGCCGCTGTGCCGCAGCGGGGCGGGGAGGGTGCGCGGCAGGGTGGCGGTGTCGCGGGGGTCGTGGGTGGGCTGAGGGTCCTGCGGCGGGCGCCCGGCGGGGCGGCCGGAGGAGCCGGTGTCCGGCTTGCGCTCGGCGCCGCCCGCGGAGAGCTCGGCGCGAATCTCGTCGGCGGACAGCGGAGCGGTGATCTCCGAGGTCTCCTCGCCGACGGGGGAGGAGACCTTCGGTGGGCCCGCGTCGGCCTCGTCGGCGTCGTCGGTGCCCTCGCCGGACGTGGTGGACGGGGCCGTCTCGCCGGCGAGCTCGTCGATCGCCGCGGCCAGTGCGGCCTCGTCCGCCGCCCCGTCAGTTGCTGACGTGTCGACGACCGCCTTGGTGCCATCAGCCACCGTGGTCCTGCCTCCCCTTGTGTCGCCCCGGCCTGAGAGAGTCGCTGGAGCGCTCGGGCCGAGGCCCCGTGCTCCAGGACAATTGTGCCCACTCTTCTCCACCGGGTACGACCGCTGAAAGGCCTTCGCGGTTGCGCGCCGGTGGAGAGATGTGGTGCAGATCCGACACTGGGCCGCCGGCTCGGGCCCGGGCGATCCCGGACGCCGACGGCGGCCCAGCACCCGCCCCGTGGGGGCGGAGAAACCCGGCCGTCCGGTTGACGCCGGTTCAGGGCGCCGGTCGGACGGACCGGTTGGTAGGGCGGGTCAGCGGCCCAGTCGGCCGCGGACCATGCCCAGCATGGCGTTCAGTTCCTCGATCCGCAGCTTCTTCGCGATCAGCACGAAGACGGCGAGCTGGAGGCTGCCGGCCACGACGATGGTGAGCACACTGCCCAGCCAGCCGCCGACCACCTGCTGGACCGCCAGGCTGACGCCCACGCCGACCAGCGCGGCCGGAACCGAGGCGGTGATCAGGCGAGTGTAGGTCTTGCCGATCCGCTTGGTGTCCAGGCCGCCGATCTTCTTCTTCAGCTTGGGCACCGCCACCGTCACTCCGACGGCGTACGCGAGGCCGTACCCGAGCGCCATGCCGGTCACGACCCACTCGGAGGGCAGGAGGGCCCAGCAGGCCAGCGAGAACGCGGCCTGGCAGGCCGCCACCCAGACGGTGTTGGAGAACGGCGTCCGGGTGTCCTCGTAGGCGTAGAACCCGCGCAGCATCACGTACTGGGCCGAGTACGGGATCAGTCCCAGCGCGAAGGCGGAGAGCATCAGGCCCACGTTGGTGGCGCTGGCCAGGTCGACGTCGTTGCCGCCCACCGCGTAGATCGAGCGGCCGATCGCCGGGCCGAGCGAGAGGAACAGGAACGCGCCCGGGACGACCGCCACCGCGGTGCTGCGCAGTCCGTACGAGAGGTCGTCGCGCACCGCGCCGGCGTCCTCGTCGGCGGCGGCCCGGGAGAGCCTGGGGAGCACCGCGCTCATGATCGAGACGACGATCACGGCCTGCGGGAGCTGCCAGATCAGCAGGGCGTTGGAGAAGGCCGTGAGGCCGACACCGTTGTGACCGCCCTTCTCGGCGGCGCTGCCGGCCGCGGTGGCGAGCTGGGTGATGACCAGGTAGCCGGCCTGGTTGGCCAGTACGAAGAAGAAGGTCCACTTGGCGAGCCGGGCGGCCTTGCCCAGGCCGTGGCCGCGCCAGTCGAAGCGGGGCCGGTAGTGGAAGCCGGCCGCCCGCAGGTACGGGATCATCGCCAGCGCCTGGACGGTGAGACCGACCAGGGTGCCGATGCCGAGCAGCCGGACGCCCTCGGGAGAGATCGTCTCCGGGGTGACCTCGGTGCTGCCGAAGCCGCCGAACACCCAGAGGTACGCGGAGAAGGTGAAGATCACCACGATGTTGTTGAGGACCGGGGTCCACATCATCGCGCCGAACCGGCCGCGGGCGTTGAGGATCTGGCCCATCACCACATGGATGCCCATGAAGAAGATGGTCGGCAGGCAGTACCGGGCCAGGGCCACCGTGGTGTCGGCACTGGCGCTGTTCCTCATCAGGGGGTGCGCGATCAGCTGGACCAGCAGGGGCGCCGCGAGCACGGCCACGAAGGTCACGCCCGCCAGGCCCACCATCACCAGGGTGAGCAGCCGGTTGGCGTACGCGGTGCCGCCGTCGGCGTCGTTCTTCATGCTGCGGACCAGCTGCGGCACGAAGACGGCGTTCAGGGCGCCGCCGCCGATCAGGATGTAGAGCAGGGTGGGCAGGGTGTTCGCCGCGTTGTACGAGTCGCCCATCACGCCGAGGCCGATCGCGGCGGCGATCACCATCGTGCGCAGGAAGCCGGTGCCGCGGGAGACGAGCGTGCCGGCCGCCATGATGGCGCTGGAGTTCAGCAGGCTCGACACCTTGCCGCCGGCCGCGGGTGCCGGAGCGGCGGCGGGCGCCTCGGTGGCCAGCTCCTCCAGCGGCTCCACCGCGGGCGGGATCTGGACCGCCGCCACCTGCATGGTGGCCTCCTCCTCGGAGAGCGGCGGGTCGAACTCGATCGGCGGCACGAACGGGCGCTGCCCGTCCGGGCCGTTGCGGTGGCCCTGCGGACCGGGGTGGCCGGGGTTCCCGTGGTACGCGCCGGCCGGGGGGAACGGCGCGGACGACGGGAACGGCGCCGGCCCGACCGGCGGGTGGGCTGGCGACTGCTGGGCCGGCGTCGAGCGGGCCGGCGTCGAGCGGGCCGCCGGCTGCTGGGCCGGGGGCTGCTGCTGGGCCGGCGGGCGGCCCGCGGCCTCGGCGGACCGGGCGCCGAACAGGTCGTCCACGCCCACGTACTCGGTGCTCTCGGAGTCCCAGGCGGAGTGCGCCGGGCCGGGCTGCCACTGCTGCTGCTGTTCGTGGCCGGTCCACTGGCCGCCGACCGGAGCCGGCTGCTCCCAGCCCGGTCCGCCCTCCTGCCAGGCCGCCGCCGGCTGCTGCTGCACCGCGCCCTGGTGGGCCGCGGCCTGCTGCGCCTGCGCCGGGGTGTCCCAGCCGGGTTGCATCGGAGGCACGGGCGGGGCGAACGTCGCCGGGGGGACCGGCATCGGGTAGCCGCCGTTCTGCGGCGGCAGCTGCGGCGGCACGTCGTACGCGGCGACCGGCTCCTGCGGTCCGGCCGGCCGGGCGGCCCGCAGGCCGTACGGGTCCTGGTCGTCCTGGTGACCCTGGTACGCGTCGGCCGCGTACGGGTCCTGGGCGTAGGTGTCGGCCACGTACCAGTCGCCGGACGGCGACTCGGCGCCCGGCCGGCCCTCACCGCGGCCCGGCGGCCGCTCCTCGCTGCGCCCGGTCATGTCACCTCTTCGCTGTCGTGGGGGAGGCCGCCCCGGAGACGGGCGGGTATCGGCGGTGTCAAGGACCAACCTTCTCATCACTGGTGGCCCGATCCCGGCCATCTGCGGCGCTGCCGCGCGGTGTCTGCGCGGCTCCTCCACGTTCCGGCCGCTGCGGGCCGTCCTCGTCCGCCGTCCCGCGCCCCGTCCGGTCCGCCGCGTCGTCGGCCGGGGCGGCCCCGTCGGTGGCCGCCGGGGCGTCGTCGAGCGGCTCGTCGCCGACGGGCTCGTCACCGTGCGGCTCGTCGCCGCCGTCGTCCCCCGCCTGGCGCTTGCGCTGGCGGAAGAAGCGCAGCGCCGCCAGCAGGAGCAGCACCAGGGCGCCGCCGAAGACGTAGAGCACGCCGTTGGTCACCGAGGTGACCTCCACCCGGAAGATCTGCGCCTCCCCGTACTTCTGCGGGTTCGGCCCGGTGGTCCAGAGCTGGGCGGTGACGCTCACCGGCCCGTTGTTCTGCGCCTCGGCCGGGAACCGCAGGGTGACGCTCTGCGAAGCGGGCAGCACCAGCTCCTCGGCCGGCCGGATCTTGAGCCGGTTGGCCTGGCTCGGGGACAGCACCAGCTTGAGGTTGGTGACCGGCTGGGTGAGGTCGTTGCGGACGCTGACCTGGAGCACCCCGGTGTCGCCGGCGAAGGTGATGGCGTTCTTCTTGGGCACGTACACCGCCTTGGTCAGCTCGGCGAGGTAGCCCGCCACGCCGTCCCGGTAGACGGAGCCCTCCGGGGGCTGCGCCCGCCACTCCGTCGACATCGAGCGGACCATCGCGGCGCTGAACGGGCCGCGCACCCGCTGCGGCAGGGTGAGGACGCGCATCAGGATGTCCAGATCGCTCTGGATCTTGACGGTGTCGGTCAGCGCCGAGGACGGCAGCTCGGAGGCCCGCGCCTGCGACGGGTAGTCGGTGGCCGCCGGGACGCCGGCGTTGGCCTTCGGATCGGCCGGGCCCTGGGCGAGCACGTCCAGCTTGACCGGGTCCACCCACTTGCCCGCCTGCGCCGCCTGCACGGCCGTGGCGAGCGCCCTCGCGGTGTCGGCGGTCAGCTCGCGGGGCGGCATCACCAGCAGGCCGCGCGGGTTCTGCGGCTCCTGCCGGGAGATCACGAAGGTCTCGGCGAGGAACTGCTGCACCGCCAGGGTCTGCTCCTGCGGCGTGTTCAGGTCCTTCTCGAACAGGGCGGAGACGGCCTCGTCGGCCACCACCGCGTGCTGCCCGTTGCCGATCGGACGGACGGCGGTCGGGGTGTACTTCAGTGCGTCCGGCTCCGGCAGGCTCGCACCGTTCACCAGTACCAGGGAGCTGCCGGTGCGCTGCGCCATGGCCGCGATCTGCTGGTCCAGGTGGCCCTGGTAGGGCCAGGCCACGTCCGAGCGGGTGTCCACCGACAGCCGGCCCTCGACGGTCAGCCGGCCCGCGGTGGCCGCCTTGCCGAGTGCGGCGTCCACGCCCGGGAGCTCGGCGGCGTTGTGCGCGATCGAGGCGATGTCCGGATCGGCGTACGGCAGCGCCACCACCTGGCTGCCCGGCTTCGCCACGGCGGACCGGAGCTTCTCCAGCCAGGCCGCGGCGGCCGCCGAGCCGGCGCCGGCGACGGTGTTGTCCTCCTTCGCCGCCTTCTTCTCGGTGCCGGGCTTCTGCACCCGGTACGGCCTGGTCATGGCGAACGCGGTGTCCAGCAGGTCCGGGTCGACCACCCAGGTCAGACCCGGCAGCGCCGACCCGGTCTCCACCAGCTCGTAGAGCCGGCCGCCCGGCGCGAACTCCGTCGCCAGGCTGTCGTCGCGCAGCACCGAGACGGTCTGGTCGTTGTCGGACATGGTCTGCGCGGCCAGCACCGGGGCGTGGACCAGCGGCCAGAGGGTGGTGAGCTTGGAGGGCTGCGCACCGGTCGAGCCCGGGTCGTAGGGCAGGAAGGTGCGGGCGATGCCCAGCGGGCGGTCGCGCTGGTTGTCCGCGGTCGAGCCCCAGGCGTCCACGGCCAGCTCGTACACGCCCTCGGTGGACAGCTGGAGGTCGCTCACGGCGACGCTCAGCGTGTACGGCTGGCTCTGGCCCGGGCCCAGCTCGTTCAGCGCGTACTGCGGGCTGTCCAGGTCGACGCCGTCGCGGCCGAGCGGGTTGCTCCGGGAGGAGACCTCCGCCAGGTCGCTGCGCGTGGCCAGCGGCTTGCCCAGCCAGGGCTTGCGCACCGCGGCGTGGGCCGACTTCAGCACCGACCTGCCGGCGTTGGTGACGTGTCCGGTGATCGTCACGGTGCCGTTCGGGACGGCCACCGGCTTGTTCACCGTCTCGATGGTCATCACCACCGGGGACTCGGCGGAGACCGCGGTCTCCGCCGCCGGACGGGCGCCCCCGGCGGGCAGCGCACCGGCCGGCACGGCCGGGACCAGCGCCAGCGCGGCGCCGAGCGCGGCCGCGAACCGCCGGACGGTGCGCGCCGCACGGCGCCCCGGACCTCGCCCGTCGGCGGCACTTCCGGTGCGTTCGGCGGCCCGCCCAGGGTGTCCGTCCGCCTCCAGGCCCGAGTGCCGTGCCGGCTCGCCCACGCGCTTCGCCCTCGCCGTTCTCGATTGCTCGCTGCTTGATGCTGTGCTGCTGCGGATGCCCCGCGGGCCGGAAGGACCGGCCGTGGATCAGTGCTTCAGTGGTTCAGTGCTTCAGTGGTGAGGAACGCGTCCGCCCGATGGTCCGGTCGGCCGTGCCGGCGCGCGGCACCGCGGCTCCTCGCCGGTGCCCGAGACTCGCTCCACCCGGCATGGTAACGATGCAGCGGGCGGTGCAGTGTTGCGGGCCTTGGGGTGAGCGCCGGAAAACGCGCGGGCGACGGGGCCGCTGAGCCACGTACCCTTGTGAGCCGTGTCCACTGCCAATGAGCCCACCGCCCACGAGTCCGGCGCCCATCATTCCAGCATCGCCACCCAGGCCGTCCCAGGCCTGAGCGAGGCGCAGACCCTGGGGCTGCAGGAACTGCTCCGGGTGTCCCCGGTCGCCGACGAGATCGCCCGCCGCTTCCAGGCCGCCGGGCACCGGCTCGCGCTGGTCGGCGGCTCGGTCCGGGACGCGCTGCTGGGCCGCCTCGGCAACGACCTGGACTTCACCACCGACGCCCGCCCGCACGAGGTCCTGAAACTGGTCAAGGGCTGGGCGGACGCCGTCTGGGACGTCGGCATCGCCTTCGGCACGGTGGGCGCGCGCAAGGACACCCCGCTGGGCTCCTTCCTGATCGAGATCACCACGTACCGCTCCGAGGCGTACGACCGCACATCGCGCAAGCCCGAGGTCACCTACGGCGACACCATCGAGCAGGACCTCGTCCGCCGCGACTTCACCGTCAACGCGATGGCCGTCGACCTGCCCGGCCGCGGCTTCGTCGACCCGCACCGCGGCCTGGACGACCTGGAGGCCCGGGTGCTGCGCACCCCCGCCACCCCGGAGGAGTCCTTCTCCGATGACCCGCTGCGGATGATGCGGGCCGCCCGCTTCGCCGCCCAGCTGGACTTCGAGCCGGCCCCCGAGGTCGTCGCGGCGATGACCGCGATGGCCGAGCGGATCACCATCGTCTCCGCCGAGCGGGTCCAGGCCGAGCTCAACAAGCTGCTGGTCGCCGCCCACCCCGTCAAGGGGCTGCGGCTGCTCGTCGACACCGGCCTGGCCGACCACGTGCTGCCCGAGCTGCCGGCGCTGAAGCTGGAGCGGGACGAGCACCACCGGCACAAGGACGTCTACGAGCACTCGCTGACCGTCCTGGAGCAGGCCATCGACCTGGAACAGGACGGCCCCGACCTCACGCTGCGCCTTGCCGCGCTGCTGCACGACATCGGCAAGCCGCGGACCCGGCGCTTCGAGTCCGACGGCCGGGTCTCCTTCCACCACCACGAGGTGGTCGGCGCCAAGATGACCCGCAAGCGGATGCGCGAGCTCAAGTACTCCAAGGAACTCACCGAGGACGTCTCGCGCCTGGTCGAGCTGCACCTGCGCTTCCACGGCTACGGCGGCGGCGAGTGGACCGACTCGGCGGTGCGCCGCTACGTCACCGATGCCGGGCCGCTGCTGGAGCGCCTGCACAAGCTGACCCGCTCCGACTGCACCACCCGCAACCGGAAGAAGGCGGGCGCGCTCTCGCGCACCTACGACGGCCTGGAGGAGCGGATCACCGAGCTGAAGGCCCAGGAGGAGCTGGACTCCGTCCGCCCCGCGCTGGACGGCAACCAGATCATGGAGCTGCTGGAGCTGGGGCCGGGGCCGCAGGTCGGCAAGGCGTACAAGCACATGCTGGAGCTGCGCCTGGAGCACGGCCCGATGGAGTACGAGGAGGCGGTCGCCGCCCTCCGTGCCTGGTGGGCCGCCCAGCAGGGCTGAGCGCGACGAGGCGACGCGGGAGGGGTGGCACCGGAAGCTGCCGGGACCAGTCCACGGCGCGGGCGGGGGAGGGCGGTTCGTCGGAGGCCAGAACTCGGTCGAGGGTCCGGGCGGGCC